>JANPNY010000412.1:0-18979 GCA_031427745.1 Chitinophagaceae bacterium
CTTTATATTCTACATTCCAAATATGTTGACCAACGATTTATTGTTAAAAGCTTATGGTTTGATGTGTACCTCACGAGCCATGGCAGATATGTATGAAAACAACCGGCAAACCTGCAAGTACGTACACTCCACTTCCAAAGGCCATGAAGCCATTCAGTTGGCTACAGCGTTTCACTTAGCACCTTATGATTATGTTAGCCCTTACTACAGGGATGAAAGCATGTTGTTAGGCCTTGGCTTTATGCCGCTGCAATTGATGCTACAGCTACTTGCCAAAGGCACGGATGAGTTTACAGGCGGCCGGGAATATTACAGTCACCCAAACAACAGGGGCAACAATAAACCAACCATTATACACCAAAGCAGCGCCACCGGCATGCAGGTAATACCCACCACGGGCATTGCCCAGGGGATACAGTACAACGAGAAAATGTTTTTGCTTCATCAACAAAATGAGGCGGGTAGTAACCCTCGGTTGGCACCCGTTGTTATTTGCTCCCTGGGCGATGCATCGGTTACCGAAGGAGAGGTAAGCGAAGCATTTCAGTTTGCAGCATTGCACCAACTGCCCATTATATACCTGGTGCAGGATAATGATTGGGGAATAAGTGTAAAAGCTGATGAGGGCCGATCTTGCAATGCCTTTGAATTTATGAAAGGGTTTAAGGGCATTAACAGCATTAGTATTGATGGCAGCGATTTTGTGGAGAGTTACAACACAATGGAATGGGTGGTGGATGAAGTAAGAAAGAGCCGGAAACCCTGGCTCGTCCATGCAAAAATTCCCTTATTGGGGCATCATACCAGCGGGGTAAGAAAAGAATTTTACCGCTCGGATGAAGACCTTGCTCAACATGCCGAAAAGGACCCTTTCATCAAAATAAAAAATAGTTTGCTCTCAGTTGGCGTGGATGCAATGCTGCTGGATGATATAGAAAAAAATGCACAGGAATTGATAGGAGCAGAATTTACAGCAGCAATAAATGCCCCAGAACCGGATGCTGCAACGGTTGAAGATTTTGTATTTATCCCAACACCGGTAACCGAAGAAAAGGGCATAAGAACCCCTGTGGGAAGAGAAAAGATTATGATGGTGGATGCTGCTTTATTTGCCATAAGAGAAATTATGGAGCTTGAGCCCAAGGCTGTTTTGTACGGACAGGATGTAGGTAAAAGATTGGGTGGTGTTTTTAGAGAAGCAGCTACCCTGGCAGAACGGTTTGGCGAACACCGTGTTTTTAACACAGCCATCCAGGAGGCATATATAATCGGATCAACAGTGGGTATGTGTGCTGTTGGCTTAAAACCCATTGTGGAAGTGCAGTTTGCTGATTACATCTATCCCGGGTTAAACCAACTGGTGACAGAAATTTCCAAAAGCTGTTATTTAACTTGTGGTAAATTTCCTGTGCAAACAGTTATACGAATTCCCATTGGTGCCTATGGCGGTGGCGGCCCTTATCACAGCGTCAGCATAGAAACTTTATTGCTGACAATTAAAGGCATTAAAATAGTTTATCCCAGCAATGCAGCTGATATGAAAGGCTTGATGAAAGCTGCATTTGCAGACCCCAATCCGGTATTAATGCTGGAGCACAAAGGATTATATTGGAGTAAAGTGCCGGGCACCGAAGAAGCTAAATCGGTAGAACCGTCCAGTGATTATATCATTCCATTGGGAAAAGGGCTGATCGTTTTGCAGGCAGATAATCATTGTGTTGAAAATGGCGAGAGTTGTTGTGTAATCACCTACGGGATGGGTATTTACTGGGCCAAAGCTGCTGCTAAACATTTACCGGGAAAAGTTGAAATACTTGATTTGCGAACATTATATCCCCTGGATGAAACATTGATTTTTGAAAGGGTAAAACTGCATGGTAAATGTATAGTGGTTACCGAAGAACAGCAGAATAATTCATTTGCCGAAGCGCTGGCAGGTCGTATTTCAAAAGCCTGTTTTAAATGGTTAGATGGCCCGGTTGAGGTATTGGGCGCATTAAATTTGCCTGCAGTGCCGATGAACACAGCACTGGAAGCAGCTATGTTGCCCAATGCAGCAAAGTTAGTTTCCCGCCTGCAGCAACTATTACAGTATTAGTGGTAATATTTTTACTGAAATCTCCTATATTTGCAACCCGAAATCGAAAGGTTAAGGATGTTGTCGGGGTAGCTCAGCTGGTTAGAGCATCGGATTCATAACCCGAAGGTCGGCAGTTCAAGTCTGCTTCCCGATACAAAAAGCCCCCTTAATTGGGGGTTTTTAATTGCCAATGAACTTTACAGTCTATATACTATACACCGAAACACACAATAAAATATACATTGGTTATACGTCAAATCTTATTCAAAGATTTTATTCGCACAATCAATTGGGTAAAGGCGGTTACACTTGTAAATTCCGTCCATGGGTAGTGATTTATACTGAATTATTTGAACTCAAAACATCGGCGATCAAAAGAGAAAAGCAATTGAAATCAGCGAATGGCAGAAACTGGATTTGGCATAAGATTGCTGCTGAACTTAATGGGCAGGGATTCATATCCGCTGGCTAGCGGACGGCAGTTCAAGTCTGCTTCCCGATACAAAAAAGCCCCCTTAATTGGGGGTTTTTAATTGCCTGCTTTTTTCGCCTTTCTTGTCTGCACAAACCAATCTCTCACAAAATCTTCTATATCTTTATTCGACTCCGACTTTCTACGTTTAGCCTTGCAATAAAGCCGTAAGACCCAGCACTCAATAGCGGCGGGTTCTTCAAAGCCCATTACTTACAACACGGAAACCCACCTGTGAAAACTTTAATTTATAGTGTGGGAAGAACTTAATGGGAGACTAAGAGCAGAAGTAAACGCAGCTTAAAGCCTGATACGATAGGAAGTACAAAGCTTTATAAACATTCCATCGTCCCAATTATAATCGGTATGGTAATTTTTATTATGAGCGTAACCAGATCTAAGCCTTCGGAAAATTCCATAACCCGCCTCCCCGGTAAAGACTATATGCCTGGAGACATAGCAATCAATAAAAGCACTAAGTTGATTGTCTTCAATCCGCAGAAAATTGCCGTTATCTAACCGGTAAGAATTTGTAATCGCTCTAAAGTTTGCACCCGTATAAAAATTGTTGTTGAGCTTGTGCTCAAAGGTTAGCCTGCCGGGCAATATGCCGAATAAATTATTCCGGTCATTTATCTTCCAGTCAATCCCCGCCAGGGGCATTACAAAAACACCAAAGAACTCATTATTTACATACACACCAAACTTGTATTTAAGGTTTGTTTTTTTTGTGTAGCCGGCCAGTAATACGCCCCCCATTTGGAAACTGTTATCCAAGGATAGACCTTCGCTGTTAAATCGTGGAATGGCGCTAATAGTCAGCGTCCAATGATCCTTATCTACTGGTAAAATTGTACTTACAGCAATACCAATGCTGCTAACAGAAGGGATAAAATTTTTATTGGATTCAGAATCGATATTCCATTTATCATAAAATGGGCTCAGCACAATCAATTTATTTTTCTTCTTCATTTTAAAAGGAAGATCCGAACCGATGTATAAATGCGAAAAAGGTGTGGCATTACTATTTTTTGTATCGAAAGACCGGGTATACCGGATATTTACAACATCAACGTAGGGCTGGGCTGTTACACTCAACGCCGCAAGGCAGCCAATAAAAAGGGCTAGTCTTTTTTGCATTTTGAGATAATTAATAATCTAAAATATAATCTTTATTGCCCAATTGCAAATGCTCACTCGACTTTGGGCTGGCCGTAAAATTACGTCACTAATTTTCTGGTTTGATTTTCTTTTATAAACAAATACGTTTTTGTAAGTATAAAAAAGGTTATTAAAACTTATGGGGAAGAATGAGAAAATAGGCAAGTGCTTACTATCGAAAAATTGGTTCGTGGATACGAACCAAGGCCGAGTAGGGTATTGTAATACTAACATTATTTAGGCGGTAAAGACACTGGCAAGGGAAGCTGCTTTATTAAATTTTATGGTACAGTAACCAGTAGGTAAAGACGGGCAAGCCTACGCCCGATGTAAGTTCATTTATTACATAAGAATAAAAACCAGGCCTGCTACATTACTGGCCCCCGGTATTCTCGTACAAGATCAATATGAGATATGGGATGGTACAGTAAAGGAATATTTTCAACCACTACATCGCTTTTATCAAGTCCAAATGCCTTTTCATCGCTCAAGCCAAGATCCTTTAGCATAAAATAAGCTTTTAGTAAGAGACCTTCTCCTAATGCAAAATCATTTTCAATAGAAAGAAATTTCTCAATTACCACAAATTTAAAATCAGGTTCGGGGTTGTATTTTGTAGATCCGTCCGGACGAATGTGCAGGTTCAATTCTTTATTGGCAACCAGTTCCTGCACTATCTTTTTAAAATACAATTCTGTTTTGGGCTGTATGCGAAACCCAACGTTAATATTGACTTTTATTACTTTATCGTCAATCAATTCAGATACATCATAAGACATGGTATAAGGTTCGCTGGTCCGGTTAATATGCAGAAACCAATATACATCTGCTCTTTTCGGTTTTTTGGAAAAAATTGATTTTATAATTTTCTCTTCTACCTGTGATCGGCTGTTGGCCTTGGTAAGATAAATGACGTGTGTAGAAAACTTCGGTATTTCATCGTCTTTGCTTAATTCAAGCAACTGCTGTGTGTATCGTCCAATGTCCACAAATCGTACAAACTTGTTGTTGAGTTTGCGGGCATAGTGCCATACATACATCGTCATAAAAATAAATAACTCAAAAAACAGGAACATCCAGCGCTCTTTTATTTTAGCCACATTGGCAATAAAGAACGACGTTTCAATAATGGCAAACACACCTATAATGAGGGTAACATACAGCTGTTTCCATTTTAATTTAAAAATTAAAAAATAATTCAGCAAAATTGTAGTCATCATCATGGCAACTGTAATAGAAAAACCATACGCCGCTTCCATGTTGGAAGATGTTTTAAAATAAATCACCATCAATACACAGCCAAACCAAAGAATGGTATTTACACTGGGTATATAAATCTGCCCTTTAATATTGCTTGGCTGCCGCACTGTTACTCTTGGCCAAAAATTAAGATTCATAGCCTCGCTTACCAAGGTAAAAGAACCACTGATTAATGCCTGTGAGGCAATGATAGTGGCTGCGGTGGCAATAAGTATACTGGGTATCAAAAACCAGTGGGGCATCATTTCAAAAAAAGGGTTTAGCTCAAGGCTTGCAATTTTTGTTTGCGGATCTATAATTTTTAGATAAGGGTTTTGCTGGTGCATTACCCAGGCGGCCTGGCCTATATAATTTATCACCAGACTTATTTTTACAAATATCCAGGTGATACGGATATTTTTAATGCCACAATGCCCCAGATCCGAATACAATGCCTCTGCCCCTGTAGTACATAGGAATACAGCACCCAGCAGCCAAAACCCCTGGTTGTAATGCACCAATAACTGATAGCCATAATATGGGCTAATTGCCTTAACCACATCTGGAAAATGCATAATCTCTACAGCACCTACAATTAGGAGCATACTAAACCATATAGCCATGATTGGACCAAATGCTTTGCCGATGAGTTGGGTGCCAAAGCGCTGAAAGAAAAACAACCCGGAAATGATTGCGGTTACAATGCCAAGCGTTAATGCATTACCGGGTACAATAATATTTTCAAGCCCGTGTACACTATTCAATCCTTCTATTGCGGAGGCCACAGAAATGGGTGGCGTAATAATGCCATCTGCCAGCAAAGTGGTAGCACCCAAAATGGTGGGGATTACCAGGTACTTGCTATATCGCCTTACAAGAGCATACAAAGAAAAAACTCCACCCTCGCCCTGGTTATCTGCCCTTAACGTAAGCCATACATATTTAACGGTAGTTTGAAAAACCAGTGTCCAAAAGATGAGGGATATACCGCCATACACAAGCGTTTCATCTATTTTCTTTTCACCGATAATGGCTTTTAAAACATAGAGGGGGCTGGTACCGATATCGCCATAAATAATTCCGAGGGCTATTAACAAAGAGGCTACCGTAACTTTATTTACACTGTTGTGGGAGGAGGTATTCATGATTGCAAAAATTAGAATTCAAAATAAATTCATAACCTGCAAGTGTTTTATAAAGATGATAGCAAACTGTATAAGGATTTTATAAAGAAGTTACAAAAACCGGTATCCAACGCCGCTTTGGGTAATTATATGCTGTGGTTGATTGGGATCATTTTCAATTTTCCTGCGTAACTGGGCTATAAAAACCCTAAGGTACTGCGATTCGTTTATATAGCTGGGGCCCCAAATATTTTTTAATAGGTGTTGATGGGTTAACACCCTGCCCTGGTTTTTTGCCAGCAGGGAAAGGAGGTTAAATTCGGTACTTGTTAATTTTACAACTACTCCATTTTTTTTTAACTGCATAGCTGCCAAATCTAGTTCCAGGTCGTTGCAATTGATAACTGGGTTTTGCTGCACATTAATAGCATCTCTTAAAACAGAACGAATTCTTGCCAGCAGTTCCCCTGTTCTGAATGGTTTTACGAGGTAATCATTAGCGCCATTGTCCAGAGCAGTAATAATGCTTTGTTCCTCATCCTGCACTGATAGTATCACTATAGGTTTCTGGTACCATTCCCTGAGTTTTTTTAATAGTACATGGCCGCTTTCATCCGGCAAACCAAGATCAAGTAAAATAAGATCAGGTGGGTGATTTGCAGCAGCGGTGATGCCCTCCCTGGCAGTGGAAGCTTCTGTTATTTTGAAGCCATTAGCGAGCAGGGTTATCTTTAGCAGTTTGCGAATTTGAGGCTCATCATCTATAATGAGTATTTCCGGGCTATTCATTTTTTAATTTGTTTATATAATTTGTTTCAGCAGGTATGGTAATAGTAAATCTTGCGCCACCACCCGGTATATTATCCAACACAATTTTTCCTTTGTGTACTTCAGTAAAACCTTTAACTATAGACAGGCCCAGTCCGGTTCCATTTACGAGGGTATTTTTTGAACGGTAAAATTTATCAAATACCAGGTTAATTTCAGAAGGGTCTAGGCCGTTGCCATTATCCTGCACCACCAACACAAGGCCTTCGCTGCTGAACTTGCTGTGTATTTGAATACTGCTTTCGGCCGGGGTATACAAATGGGCATTAATAATGAGGTTGTATAGTACTTGTTCCATCAGGCCTTCGTCCAGCTTACAAAGGGGCATTGGTTCCTCTACAATGATATTTACCTGCCTGTCCCCGAGGTTTTCTTTTAGCCGGTTGAGTACAGCATATATCAGTTCATTCACATCGCACCAGTTTAGCTTTGGCTGTACATTGCCAGCCTCCAGCCGCGACATATTAAGCAGGTTTGCAACCTGGGTATTTAGCCGCAGCGATGCTTTAGAAATCTCTGCCAGCAAGTCTGCTTTTTCCGGTGCAGACAACCGTCCACTATCTGCCTGCAGGTTGTCTGTAGCTGCTATAATGGTGGAAATGGGTGTACGTAACTCATGCGAAAGCGAGTTGAGTAAAGTATTGTAAAGCTTTATGGTAACTTCTTTTTCTTCTTTTTTATTGGCCACCTTTTCAATTGCTCGTATTTTAAAAGTGAGTGCTGCATTTAAAAGGGCAATAATAAAATACATAAAAAACAGCAGCACATCTTCTGCATTATCAATATGAAAAGTAAACTTTGGTGGAATAAAAAAAAAGTTCCACACCAATGCACTTACCAATGCAGCCAGCAATACTGGCAGTATATCAAAAAACATGGCAATTAAAGAAACGCTAACCAATAAGATGAGAGCCGCTACCTGGTAACCAAAAAGATTAGAGAATGCATAACAGCCAGCTGCTATAACCAATACAAAAAAAATACTGTAACCATATTGCAATGGCCTGGGTATTTTATTGAGGTTAAGTTTTTTCAATTTGCAATAAACTGTTTACGTAAAAATATCTAAAAATTAAGATTGTGCTGAAGCTTTTTGGCTAGCTACCTATGTGCAGGTTTCCTTACCTGTTGCCACCTGTAGCTCTGCCTTGGTTCTAGTCTCCTGGAGCTAATCGCTCACTTAATCATTTTTAAACTTTAAAACTCTCTAATGCTGTCCAATAAATGACTTCACCAATTTACATGTATGATTTTTTTCAATCAGCAAATAGGTCTTTGTCCATAGCTTAAAAATGATGAAATTTAGATGGAGGAAAAGAGAAAAAAGGCAGGTGCCTTATTTTCAACGAACTAGTCCGTGGAAAATAGAACCAAGGCAGCGTTTCATTTACACCAGTTCAATCACCGTAATTTCCGGTAAAATGCCCACCCTGCCGGGGTAGCCAATAAATCCGAAGCCGGGATTTACATATAATTTCTGCTTTTCATTTTCGTAAAGGCCATTCCATTGCTTGTATAAATATTGAACAGGGCTCCATTTAAAGCCGGGGATTTGTACCCCAAACTGCATACCATGTGTATGGCCACTCAGCATTAAATCTACATCGGAGTAATCAGGTATTACCTGCCCCTCCCAATGACTTGGATCGTGGCTCATCAATATTTTAAAAGCAAAATCTTCTGTGCCCTTATGTGCTAAATCCATCCTGCCATGTTTTGGAAACCTTGCTTTGGTACTCCAGTTTTCAATACCCAGCAATGCTATTTTATCACCGCCTCTTTCCAATGCCACATGCTCATTCATTAATAAACGCCAACCCATAATTTCGTACAATTGCTTCAGGTTTGCCATATTTTGTTCCTTGGTTATGCCGTCCCGGGGCCAGGTAGCATAATCTCCGTAATCATGATTGCCCAGCGTAGAGTAGATGCCCATCGGGGCTTTCAGCAAACTGAAAATATGAACATACTCCTGCATTTCGCTCGCCATATCATTCACCAAATCACCGGTAAACAAAATAATATCAGGCTTTTCATCGAGTATTTTCTGAACGCCATGCCGCACCGAATCAGGGTCTGTAAAGCTGCCGGAATGGATATCACTTATGTGTACAATCTTAAGTCCTTTAAAGCCGGCAGGTAAATTTTCAAACGCCAGTTTATTTTTTTTGATGGCATAATTGTACTTGTTGCCAAAGCCATAAATAAGACTTCCAAATAATGTACCGCCAGTTGCCAAACCCACCCAACTTAAAAACACAGACCTGCTAATACCGTCGCTGTCTTGGTCCATTGCAGTTGCAGTACTGCTTTGGAATTTTGAAATAATCCAAACAAATAACCGACGAACATCGTCAATAGCTATAAAAAAAATAATCGCAATTTTCGTAACAAATAAGCCCGCTACCATTGCAAACAAATAAGTTCGTACAATTTTTGGTATGGAAAGAGAATAGGAATAAGCTGATAGCAGAAAACATGCAATAAACAATATGCTTATTCCAACATAAATGCCTTGAATGATGGTTTTCGATCTAGAACTCGACGAGGCACTTACTGTCTTTATTGCCTGAAAAATATATAGATCAATTAATAAAATAAGTACGATGAAAATAATTTGTCCCCAAATTGAGCGCATATGTAGTCTTTTAAATTTAGTACGTGAAGATAAAATTAATCAACTTAACAAATTGTTATTGATCTCCCACTTAAATAAACAAGTAACCCTATAAATATCAGCCCCAATTAATAAACTGATCTAGCTGTTGGTTTATTACCTGCAAGGTATTTTCATCCTTCAATTGACCATCTTCATCCATTAAGGTGTTAACTACAGAAATAGGCAACAGGTTAGGCAGCACGGTTATTTTTAAATAATTTAAAACACCTGCCAAATGTTCCATTCCCCTCAGGTTACCAGCCCTTCCTGTTGAAACACCCGTTAGCAAAGCTTTTTTATTTGCCCAAATCATATTGGATTTACTGGTATCTATCAGCATTTTTAGAGCACCCGGAAAACTGCCATTGTACTCCGGAGTAATAAACAAAAACTTACTGGTTGGTATTAGCAACTCATTTTCAATTTTCTCGAAAGCAGCGTCCCTCACAAGCAGGTTAACGTTTGTCAATGAAAGCAGGTTTGCCTCTATTCCCTTTTTTTGCAGCAGTTGCTGGTATAAAGTTGCTACTCTTAGTGTGTTACTTCCAACTCGGTTGGTTCCGGATATAATGGTATACATGCTTTTAAACTTATTTTTTTTGATATTACAACTGTTGGCCTCGTTTGTTCCCATTATTATGCCGAATCATAAAATTTGTCAGCTTGGCACTCAAATAAACACCTTGGTAAAATGCTTCTGTTGGTATTTTGTATAAATAAGTTGCATTGCAAACAGTACCTTTGGCGGCATTTAATAAAAACATTACAGCAACCTGTTTAATGCCGATTGGCTACTTTAAAGTAAGTTTGCAACCTGTTTACTTAAGGTAAAAAACAAATAAAGAACTACAATTATTATGGCAAGAATTATTGGTATAGCCAATCAAAAAGGTGGAGTAGGTAAAACCACCACTGCCATCAATCTGGCAGCAAGTTTGGCAGTATTGGAATATAAAACATTACTGATAGATGCAGATCCACAGGCCAATAGTACCACGGGTACTGGTTTTGATCTGCACAATGTTACCCAGAGTTTGTACGATTGTATGGTTAATGAAGTGCTGGCAAAAGATGTTTTGTTAAAAACTGATGTGCCCTATCTCGATCTGATACCTTCTCATATAGACCTGGTTGGTGCAGAGATAGAAATGATTAATTATCCCAATAGGGAAGGGGTTTTAAAAAGAATAATTGAACCTATTGCAGCTGATTACGATTTCATTATTATTGATTGTTCCCCATCGCTCGGTCTTATTACGGTAAATGCGCTGGTTGCGTCTAATAGTGTTGCCATCCCGGTACAAACGGAATTTTTTGCGTTGGAAGGTTTGGGCAAATTATTAAATACCATTAAAATTGTGCAAAACAGGCTTAATCCCGATTTGCAGATTGAAGGCATTTTAATGACCATGTATGATGGTCGTTTACGTTTATGTAACCAGGTAGTGGCAGAAGTAAGAAGGCATTTTGAAGAATTGGTATTCAGCAGTATGATACACCGCAATACCCGCCTTAGCGAAGCCCCCAGCTTTGGAAAGCCGGTAATTTTGTACGATGCCGATAGTAAAGGCTCCATCAATTATTTAAACCTGGCAAAAGAAATTTTGCAAAAAAATAATATGACCAAAATTAAACAGGACGACAAAGTAATTAGCTAGTTTGATGAAGTGCTAATATGCCAGTTGTTGAATTGTTTTTAAATATAAACTCATCAATTTTTAATACCGCTGAATTAACCTACCAGCTAATCAGCCAATCAGCCAATAAAAATATGACCGCTCCAAATAAAAAAGATGCACTGGGTAAAGGAATACGGAGCCTGCTGCAGAATATTGATGCCGATTTAAAAAGTACATCCGGCAATTTAAAAACAGAAGTTGTTGAAAAAACCACCTCCAGCAACAGGGTGGCGCTAGATCAGATTGAAGTTAATCCTAAACAACCCCGGAAAGATTTTGATGAAACTGCGTTGAGCGAACTGGCGGCGTCTCTTAAAATTCATGATGTAATTCAGCCGCTGACGGTGAGCAGGATGCCTAGTGGAAAATTCAGGCTTATTGCAGGTGAACGTCGTTTTAGGGCTGCAAAAATTGCAGGTCTAAAAGATGTGCCCGTTTATGTAAGACAAGCCAACGATGCAGAATTATTGGAGTTGGCATTGCTCGAAAACTTACAGCGTGAAAACCTTAATTCAATAGAAATAGCGTTGAGCTACAAGCGCCTTATGGACGAGTTGGATTACACACAGGAGCAGGTTGCAGAGCGTATGGGAAAAGAAAGAAGTACCGTAACTAATTACATTCGCCTGCTAAAATTACCACCGGATATACAGGTAGCCGTTCGCACGGGCGTAATTACCATGGGCCATGCAAGAGCTTTAATAAATGTAGATGTTGTAGATAAGCAACTATTTATTTTTGCAGAAATTAAAAATAAAAATTTATCGGTACGGCAAACGGAAGACCTGGTGCGTAAAATATATACCGGCGGCCTAGCTGTTAAAAATTCGGTAAAGGCCCAGCTACCGGCTGCATTTAAAAAGATTGAAGATAACTTAGCCTCGCAGTTTAGCACCAAAGTAAAGCTGGCTCATAACAAAAAAGGATTTGGTTCAGTAACGTTTGAATATTATTCATTAGAAGAACTAAATGGCCTGCTAGACAAATTGAATATCAAAGTAAGTTGATGCAAAAAGTATTGTTTACCGGTCTCTTGTTTTTTTTTATCGCTATTAGTAGCCTCACTATAGCCCAGGTAAAGAATGTTGATACGTTGCCTGTAGCTAAAGACAGTATCAAAAAAAAAGCAGCCCGATATTTTAATCCACGTACAGCTACCATACGTTCTGCTATACTGCCGGGGCTAGGCCAGGTTTACAATAAAAAATACTGGAAAGTTCCTATCGTATATGGCGCTTTAGGCACAACAGCTGCTATCTACCTTTACAATATTGATACCTATAGATCACTTAGGCAGGCATACATTTATATAACAGACACTATCCCTGCAAATAATGTATTGATAGACCCACAGTTTAGCAACCTGTCTCCAACCGCCATTCGGAGTTACCGGGATAGCTTTAGACAAAATATTGATTATGCGGTTCTGTTTTTTCTATTATTCTGGGGCCTGAATGTGGTAGATGCAGCTGTTGATGCACACCTAAAGGCATTTGATGTTAATGATAATTTAAGCCTGCAAATAAAGCCCGGCCATAGTATGATGGCCAACACCAATGGCATTAGCCTGGTATTAAATATTGGTAAAAGAAATGTTTCAAAATAAGATTAAATATTGCTCAATAAAAAGTGAGTTTTACTTAGTCTTTAAAAAATACAACAACAAAATGAATATTGCATTAATTGGGTATGGTAAAATGGGTAAAGCAATAGAATCCATTGCTGTAGAGAGAGGCCACATAGTCAATCTTAAAATCGACATCAGTAACCTTGATCAATTTACTATACCCAATCTTCAGCAATGCGATGTAGCAATAGAATTTACCGGTCCGGAAACCGCTGCTGAAAACATTACCCGTTGCCTCAACGCAAGTGTGCCGGTAGTTTGTGGCAGTACAGGTTGGTTGCAACAGTTAGAGGCTGTTACACAACTTTGCAAAGAGCTTGATGGAGCACTTTTATATGCCAGTAATTTCAGCATCGGCGTTAATCTTTTTTTTGAGTTGAACGAGCACCTGGCAAGGTTAATGAACAATTATCCGGCTTACGATGTGAGTATTGAAGAAATACATCATACACAAAAAAAGGATGCTCCCAGCGGCACCGCAATCAGTATTGCAGATCAGCTGTTGGAAATTAATTCTCATAAAAAGAAATGGGTAAACCGGGATGCAGCCATTACGGAAGAGCTTTCCATCATCAGCAAAAGAATAGATCCTGCTGCCGGTACACATAGTGTAAAGTACAGTTCAGCAATAGACGATATTGAAATAATTCACAAGGCGCATAACAGGCAGGGGTTTGCAACAGGCGCTGTATTGGCTGCTGAATTTATTCAGCATAAAAAAGGCATTTATGGAATGAAAGATGTACTGGGTTTATCTAAATAAAATGGTCTTGTTATCGTAATTTATTAGTTCGACTTTCCAATTTTCAGGATAACTGTTCTTAAAATTAAACTGGACTTTTACCAACCTACTTTTCATCAAATTTTTCTTTCACTTAAATTCAGTAAACGCAATACAATAATTTAATGTATGAATGGCTGACTTACTGAGTGAATAAATGGTAAATTGCAGTACTGTTTTAGTTATTTTCTTTTAAAAATTTCCTACATGAACATTGCGATTGTATGCTATCCCACTTTTGGCGGAAGCGGTGTATTGGCTACAGAATTGGGTAAAGCACTTGCAGATAAAGGCCATAATATTCACTTTATAACCTATCAGCAGCCTGTAAGATTAAGTGGTTTTAAGGCTAATGTGTTTTATCACGAAGTGAGGGTGCCTACCTATCCCTTGTTTGATTTTCCACCGTACGAAACGGCTTTGGCAAGCACAATGGTTGATGTGATTTCTAATAATGATATTGAACTGTTGCATGTACATTATGCAATACCTCATGCTTCTGCAGCTTATATGGCAAAGCAAATTCTTGCTAAAGAGGGAATACGAATTCCTGTAATTACAACACTGCATGGTACGGATATTACATTGGTTGGCAGGGATAAAACCTACCGGCCCGTGGTTACTTTTTCTATGATGGAGAGTGATGTACTTACAGCAGTTTCTCAAAATTTAAAAGAAGAAACCTATCGGAATTTTGATATAAAAAAAGACATTGAGGTCATCCATAATTTTGTTGATGTAAAACGATTTAATAAAAAACCGGTTGATGCCTTTAAGAAGTTATTGGCACCTAAAGGAGAAAAAATAATTGTTCATGCTTCCAATTTTAGAAAAGTAAAAAGGATAGAAGATGTTATCAATACTTTTCTATTGATCAACAAAGAAATTTCTGCCACATTGGTGTTAATTGGTGATGGTCCGGAACGGCCATTTGCGGAATCGCTCTGCAGGGATTGTGTTACCAATCACCAGATAAAATTTTTAGGCAAGCAGGAGCAGATGGAAGATATTTTACCCCTGGCCGATTTGTTTTTACTGACGAGTGAATATGAAAGTTTTGGTTTGGCTGCGCTGGAAGCAATGGCTGCTGAAGTACCTGTTATATCTACCAACGCAGGAGGTTTGCCCGAAATAAATATTAATGGCTATTCAGGCTATATGAGCAATGTAGGAGACGTTGATGACATGTGTAAAAATGCGCTGGCGATATTGAAAGATAAGCCCACTCATGATCTTTTTAAAGCCAATGCATTGGCACAGGCAAAAAAGTTTGATATTTCAAACATTGTACCCATGTATGAAAAACTATACGAGGGGCTGTTATAGTTTTAACGCGGCTTAAGCCATGCTTCGGGGTTTAGCTCACTGTTATCTTTGCTAATCATTAAATCTACAGCCCCAACCCCATCGAGGTTAGCGGCCACTTTACCTATTACTTGTCCTACACTTACCTTTTGCCCCTTGGTTAAATTTACACCCGATATATTGCTATAGCCGGTAAAATACCTGCCATGTTTTATAACCACCAATTGCAAATCGTCATAGTTATTTATCATTTGTACCTCGCCCTCAAATATCGCTTTTACGGATGTTCCAATATCGCTTCCAATTGAAATACCCTGGCTGTTTACCTCTACTTTATTGCCTAATTTGTTTAAGCCAAAATGAAGTAAAATATAGCCGCCACTAACAGGCCATGGCAGGTTTCTCCGGTTACGTTCAAAACCTGCATTTATATTAATATCTGCAGCAGTAGGCAACAAAACATTTTCTGGCTTTGCGGCTGTGGTAGTTACTTTTCTTGTTTTAGCCGTTGTTTTTGTGGAGGTATTTGCATCATCAGACTTGTTGTTTTTTGCAGCTTTAATTTCGGCCTCATTATTCCTGCGTTCTTCGGAAGCCTTATTGGCTGCAACTTTTCGGGCTTCATCGTTGGCCCTTTTAATAGCAAGTGCAAATGCGTTGTTTACTTTCATCATTTGCTTTCTCTTAGCCGCAATCTGGTTGGTTAGTTCCTTACCCTGTGCTTTTAATTTGGCTACAATGGCTGCCTTTTCATCTTGCTGAGCCTGCAGTGCATTTACTTCTTTACTCTGTATTTGCAATACCGTATTTTTCTTTTGTTTGTTCCCACTCAACTCATCAATGCGTCCTTTTAATAATGCCTGTGTTCGTAAAATATTTTCACCCTGCATTTCACGATAATTCCTGTAGCTTTTTAAATAGTTAATGCGTTTAATAGCATCATTAAAACCGGGGGCAGAAAAAATAAAATTTAAAAAATCGGAGTTGCTCCTGTTTTTATAAGAATACAGCATGCTCTTAGTATATTCCTGTTTTAGTGTATCGAGCAATAATTGCAGTTTGGTAACATCCTTTTGCGATTTGTAAATTGTATTATCCATCAGGTTTATTTCCCTGCTGATATTTTCAATTACGTTTTCCTGTATATCCAGTTTGTGGTTGATATGGGCCAGCGTACTCAGGTTTTCCCGGGTAGATTTTTTATTGCTGTTCAGCAATTCTTCTGCCTGCTCCAATTCTTTTTTTAGTTGCTGCCGCTGGCGTTCCAGCTCCTGCTGTTCTTTAGAAGCGGGCGTTTGTGCATTTACCACAGCCATGGAAAGACATAAAAAAAAGCAGGTTACTATTATTTTAATCATTTGCTCAATTTAAAGTTTAGCAAAAATGTACTTCCCTTTGCTATTAGTAATGGTAACGCTTTTTCCCCGTTGCATCTCTGGCTTTTTGAATTTAAAGTTGAAATACAGGTTTGATAAAAATAAGATTACCGGCGTTTAAATTCGGAAGTTATTTTAAAAACCGCCTTTAATTCTTTGTTAAACTCGTATTGTTTGTAATTCATTTGAATGTCGAGTTTATTTTTTTCTGACACTGTTATTTCTCTGTATGTTGAAAAATTTACGCCTGTTTTATTTTCATATTCACCATAGGTTATATCAGCAGTTCGGTTGCGGTTATTATCCAGGTCATCTAATTTACTATGTACTAACACATGGTTTGTTTTATTGAGCGTAAGCAGGTGTTTAAAATTAGCACTAACTATGCCTAACAAAGTGCCAGACTCTTTTTCTTTGTAGGAGACTACACTGTCGTTAAAAAAAATCGGGTTGCCAATCAGTAAGTCCTGGAGCGTCTTAAAATCGAAAGGTATTTGCGTTACCTCCTGCAAGTAGTCAATAGAACGATACTGAACTTCTTTATTGATTTTATCCATTACAAAAACGCTGTCCTTATTAATTAATATGCGGAATGCTTCAATATTAAAGACAGTGGCATAGCCGGATATCCAGATTAAACTATCTTTAAATATTTGCACGTAGGCTGTTAAATTGGGTTGCTTGCCATGAGAGTCCTGGTACTCAACTTTTATTTTTGCACTAAAAGTTTTAAAGTTGATTTGATTCTTTTTGATATCGGCCAGGGTTGATCTTATTATTGCCAGTGAATCCAGCTCAGATTGATTGGTGATGTTTACAGCGGTACTGTCTTTTTTTACAATGGCAGCTTGTATCCTTTTTGTAGACTTACAACTTACCAATATTGATAAGCAAGCCATCCCAAAAATATTCACCCAGGCTATAATTATTATATTTTTTATTGTCATGCTTTTATTTACTTATTGCTTACCTGTGTGTCCAAATCCACCTTCGCCTCTCCCGGTAACGCTAATGTTAGTTACACAATTTAGTTGTGCTTTTGCTACTTTACTTATTACCATCTGGGCTATGCGGTCTCCCTGGTGCAATGTCTGTGGCTCGCTGCTCAGGTTAATTAATATCACTTTTATTTCACCTCTGTAATCACTGTCGATGGTACCAGGTGAATTAAGGCAGGTTATGCCTTGTTTAAAAGCAAGTCCACTGCGGGGGCGTACCTGTGCTTCATACCCTTCTGGTAGTTCAATAAATAAACCTGTTGGAATAAGGCTTCGTTCTAACGGCTGCAAAACCACTGCTTCCTGAAGGTTAGCTCTTATATCCATACCTGCAGATCCGGCAGTTGCATATGCCGGTAATTCATTTCCGGATGTGTTAACTATATTAATTCCAACATTTTCCATGGCGGCAAAGTTAGTGATGTGAACTGCAACATGAAGCCTGAAATTTCTCAGCAGGCTGATATTTTTTAGTCTTTTATAAGTAACAGTGTAGCGTAGGCTACCAGTCCTTCTTCTCTGCCAACGAAGCCCATTTTTTCCGTAGTGGTGGCTTTAATTGAAACGTTGCTGTTTTGTAATGAAAGGATGGCAGCTATTACAGATTGCATGGCTGGAATGTAATCTTTTATTTTAGGAGCTTGTAAGCAAAGTGTACTATCAATATTTACGATACGGTAGCCGTGTTGTTGAATCAATGCATAAGATTGTTGTAATAATATCTTACTATCAATATTTTTTAGTGCGGCATCTGTATCCGGAAAGTGAACACCAATATCGCCGAGACAAGCCGCCCCAAGCATCGCATCGCAAATAGCGTGTAATAAAACATCTGCATCACTATGCCCAAGTGCTCCTTTACTATGCTGTATTTGAACACCTCCCAGCCAAAAATCCCTGCCTTCAATTAACTGGTGATAATCTACTCCAAAGCCTATTCGTATGTTCATGATTTTTTTTGTGCAAATGTACAGTACAACGCATAAAAAAACGCCTCTGTGCAAGGCGCTGTATTTTAAAGGGTTTAGCTGAGTTATTTTGAAGCTTCACCACTGCCTCCATCAAAATCAAATACCAACGTAAAACGAAGTGTATTGGATAAAGGGTTGCGGTTAACACCATTGCCGGAAGGCAACAGGTAAGAAAAGTTTAATCCAAAAGTGTTGTATTTTAAGCCAGCACCTAAAGTAAAATATTGCCTGTTTCCTTTAAGTGCATTTTCGTAAAAATAACCTGCTCTAAAAGCAAATTGATTCTGGTACCAGAATTCGGCGCCTAAAGATGCCTGTACTTCTTTTAACTCTTCTGAAAAGCCACCCGGCGCATCTCCGAACGATTTAAACCAACTGCTTACCACACTTTGGTTGCGGTAGTTGTTTAAATTTATGGTGTCCTGTGCTGTGCCGCCGCCACCGTTAATCGTACCGTCTGTACTAAAAACGGGAGGTGTTGGAACAAGCAATTTATTAATATCAAATGCAAAAGTTACTTTACTGTTTTCATCAAACGCCTTGGTGTAAGCTACTCCTAAACCAAGGTTAGCTGGGATATAATCCTTTTGTGTAGCATCGTTTGTATAAGAAATTTTAGACCCCAAATTAGTAATGGCAACACCGTAATTAAAACCAGATCCATCAGCACTGGTTTTTG
>JANPNY010000413.1:0-3181 GCA_031427745.1 Chitinophagaceae bacterium
ATCTCGTCAGCGGCGAGCAGCTTGAGCAGGAAGTTCAGGGACTGTTCAAGTGAAGTATTGGCTTCACCCTGAGGCCGCTGAAGAACATAAAAAGCAGGTTGCTTACTACGCTTTTTCATATTATAGCATAGCCTAAAATCATATTGCCATGTAAAAAATAAAATCAAAAAATATTTTTAGCAGACCATGCAGCGGAAACTCAACATAGAAGAAATTCGTCAGCCGGATAATAGCTGATAGCGATATGCAGCTCATTGTTACTACGTCTGCCAGCATAGAAGCAAACCCAATGTTGTATGTTCGCCCTTCGTCTTGGTAACTTGAATTGAATGACTGTGTCCACCGTGGCAGGGTGTGTCCCAGAAGCGTTGGCACAAGGCAGGCTCTTTTGCAAGGTTGGCTTTTGTGCGGCGGCTTTGTGTGCCTTGCAAATGTGCCTGACTTGGTGCGTCGGCTAATTATTAGAAAAAGTCTTTTAAAAAACCACCGTAAAACTTGCTCTTGCAAAAAATGGTGTTCCCGGTGTAAAATGAATTTCTGAAACTGGTGCAGGTTCGTTTTGTAACCGGCTTTCTGTGTCAAACTGTGTTTCTTTCCATTTAGTATTTAAAACATTTTGAATAGCTAAACCTGCTTCCCATCTTTCCGTTGAATAGTTAATAGCTGCATCTATAATAAAGTATCCTTTTGCTACGACCGAATTGTCTTCATTCGCTGGTCTCTTGTCCATAAAGCGATAGCGTAAGCTGCCATTCCATCCATACTGTTGCCTGTAAGTAAAGCCGCCAACACTTGAAAAACGTGGCGCCAATGGCAAATAGCTATCTGATTTAGGAACATCCAATGCCCTTGGGTTGGCAAGGCTTATATCAACATCGGCAAACAGGTTTTTTACTACTTCATACCTTGCTGAAACATCTATTCCAACCCTTTTTGTTTGCCCACCCGGCTCTACCACGCCTTCATCGCCAACATAAATAAATTCCTGGTCAAGCCACAAATACCAAAGGGCGGATTGCACTACAATTTTTTTTCCAAATTTAAAAATCCCACCAACATCGGAACCCCATCCTGGCGGTAATACTTTTCTTCCATCCTGTTGCACTGCCACTCTTGTATCATTGCTGTGAAAACCCCTTCCATTGTAAAAGTATAGCTGAACATTATTGTTAAGTTTAAGATTAAAATTAAGTTTAGGACATACCAATATTGAGTTTGATTTTAACACCTGTGACGCTAACCTGTCGTTGTACTTGTTTGTAAAATTATCTGCCCTTGCACCTGCCGTAATATCTAAGTTTTTAGAAACAGATAATTTTTGTGCCCAATAAATTCCTGCGTTCAGCTCATTGATATCGCCAAGCATAATCTTGTTAGTAATAATGCTCCTGTTTTTGGTTCTTGTCAATTCAACATCATTGTTATCATCATATCTTATCTGAACACCAGCCTTTGTTTGCATTTTAATGTTGCCCCACAGGTAATCTTTTTGATAAGAGCCGTTGTACCCTATCATATTCCGGTTTTCACTTTGCCTTATCTGGTCACCATTTACAGGGTCTTCTTTAAAGAAGGTAAAGTTGGAGTAAAGCTTAAATTTGTTTTTGGTATAATAAACCTGGTTACGCAATACTGCTCCATTGTTTAAATTGGTATGTATTTCTATGTTAGCATTATAACGGGAAGTTTCACCGCCTTCTGTATTATCAATTGCACCATAAAATCCTATGCTGCCGTTTTCTACCGCTCTATCGGGTATTTGACCCGAGGCATTCCATTTACTTGTAAACCCTGTAGCGGTAGCTGTTAGGGTGCTTCTATTGCTGATACTTCCGTGATACTTCAACATGCCGTTAAAGCGGTTAAAGTTTTGAGGGCTTTCAAAAAAACCTTTGGTAAAGGATGCCTCTCCGGCAAAAAACAAACTCTGATTTCTTTTTTCCCTATTTGGTTTAATTAAGTTTATCCCTGTGATTCCCCTAAAAGATCCAAACTGCCCACCCTCAGCTTTTACGAAACTGTTTTCCAAATAATCTTTTGTTCTAAACTCCACAAAACCAGCTGTTGTAAAGTTCCCTTTATCCGCAAAGTAAGGACCTTTATTAAAGTTTATTTTTTCTATCAATTCCGGTATCACCCAATGCAAATCTGCATATCCCTGGCCGTGTGCATGACTTACCATGTTAACCGGAATACCATCAACTGATATGTTAATGTCCGTACCGTGGTCTATATCAAACCCTCTCAGAAATATCTGTTCTGATTTACCGCCACCTGCATGTTGTCCTATAAATAAGCCTGGAACCATCCTTAAAACTTCCTGCGAATTATAGATAGGTCGCAGGTGAATATCAAGATCACTGATGGTTTTAAAAACGCCATTGTTTGCAGACGCCAAAACTTTTATTTCTCCAAGGCTGGATATTTTAGTGTCCATATAAACGATAGCGGACTTATCTATAATGGTAAGCGTTGCAAGGTCAATTGCTTTTGGTTCAAAACCTATACGGGTAATATTTAATTTGCTGATTGCTGCAGGTAAATTTTTAAAACTTATAAAACCGTTTTCATCGGCTGAAGCATTGAATGCGAAATCTTCGCTTTGTGCAAAAGCATCCGGAACAGGAATTTTAGATGCTGTATTTACAATGTAAATTCCTTTAAGGTTTTTTTGAGAATATGCCAAATTCCATGCTAACGGCAAGCACAAAAATAAAAGGTATTTAAACCTCTTTGTAAAAATATACATGAGTGTAAAAAGTTTAAGAATACAAAATGCCAAATAGCACTAACAGTTACACAGGGCACAACATTGGCTAAATGAATTAATAGGAAAATAAAAGGTATCTAGCAGTGCCTTGGGGGAGGATAATGCTTGTCTAATGACAAAGAGGAAATTTTATAAATTCTTGTAACAAACTTTGTTTTTGCTATAAATAATACGGGAATACCGTAAGAGTCTTGTACAAATATATGGATGGAAACAGCCTCGGAGGTTTTAGATGTTAAGGGTACTTTATTGTTTTCTTCATCGTGTGTTGCGGTAGCAAATTCTTCTTCTGCGTGATTGTCTCCATGATGGAGATGAACCGTAGCAATGTGCTCAGCTTTCCAAAAAATATGCGAAATTTCATCTAGTACTAATGGCAATACAGGCTTGCATATGGCAATTGTGTAAAGA
>JANPNY010000414.1:0-1558 GCA_031427745.1 Chitinophagaceae bacterium
TCCACGTGGATCTACAAAATAACTGGTGCCATAAAATTTACCGAGGTTCCAGGGCGCCTCTGTACCTACCCGGTTGATGCAACCCATAAAATAGCCATTAGCCACTGCATGCGCCGGCTGCTCCAGCTTCCATAAATATTGTGATTGCCCAACGGTTGTTGCAGATGGGTTGTACACAATCTCAGCACCATTTAATCCAAGGCATCTTGCTCCATCGGGAAAGTGGCGGTCGTAACAAATGTACACGCCCACCTTTGCGTACTTTGTTTGAAACACAGGATAGCCAAGGTTTCCGGGTTTAAAGAAAAAACTTTTCCCAAAAACCACCTGTATGCGGAATATGATTTTTTCTATACTTGCCTAAGTAAGTTCCATCAGCATCAATGACTGCGGCGGTATTGTACAACACACCGGATTGTTCTTTTTCATACACCGGCACAATGATGACCATATTGTATTTTTTGGCGTACACAGCGATCCGTTCGGTTGTTGGGCCGGGCACCGTTTCTGCAGATGCATACCATTTTGCATCCTGGCCAGGGCAGAAATAAGGCGTATTAAAAATTTCCTGGAAACACAAGATTTGTACTCCCTGTCTGCCTGCTTCTTCGATGTAGGGAATATGCTTTTGTACCATTGCTTCCATAATTTCCGCAATAGTTCCCTCGCCTTCCGTTTTAGGAAGAGATAATTGAATAAGGCCTGATTTGATTTTTCTCATTAGTTATGAGTTAAGAATTATGAGTTAAGAGTTATGGCGTTTGATCTTTAACACTAAAATATCTTTGTTTTGTTGTTATAATAATACTGCTTAGAATTTTTATTTCTTCATCGCAAGAGTCGTTTATATTCATAAAAGAATCAGTTGCTAAGTAGCCGCTATCTTTCAAAAGATTCAATCAATACTTTGTTTCTCTTGCCTCTTTCAGTGAGATACTTAACTTATGAACAAAATCTCTTTTTGATTGTGCAGAAACTGCTTCATTTACATTTACACCATCAGAAGTACCTGCCCTTAGTAATTGTTTTGATAACACAAATTCCTTTTTGTCATGAACCAAATTTTATAGACCTGAACTATCTCCAATGCAAAAGCATATGCTTTCTTTGCTATAATATTGTCGGATGAATTTTTATTCTCATTCATAATTCTTAATTCTTAACTCATAACTCATAATTTATAATTCTAAATTATTTGAGCAACTTTTTCCCTCTTAATAAATTTACCATAACCTTTTGAAACTTTGCATTGATTATCGTCAATCGCTACTTTACCTCTTAATAAAACAGTTTTTACTTTACCAGTAACTTCCCATCCTTCGTAGCTACTGTAATCAACATTCATGTGGTGTGTTTTAGCAGAGATGCTGTGTTTTTCATTTGGATCAATGATCACAATATCTGCATCGCTGCCAACAGCGATTGTTCCTTTTCGAGGAAACATACCAAATATTTTTGCAGCATTTGTACTGCTTACTTCCACATATTTATTCAATGTGATTTTATTTTTTAACACGCCTTCACTAAATAATAATTCCATCCTGTTTTCAATAGCTGG
>JANPNY010000415.1:0-1821 GCA_031427745.1 Chitinophagaceae bacterium
CCCCCCGCTTTCTTCCCAATGGCAGGCAGGCAAAAGGCTGGCCCCTGCTGCAATAATCATTGCATTTCTGATGGCTATTCTTCTGTTCATGTTTTAATTGTTTAATTGAAGAAACTGATGCATAAATATTTTATAAGTTGATGGCATGCAGGTAATCCATATTGTCTTTCATGCTTTGCTCGGGAGAAATGCTGTACTCTTCCTGTTCCACAAAAAAATATTTTAGCCCTGCATCTTTACTATGTTTTAGTATATCAACAATTGGTAACCCCCCCTTGCCAAACTCCACGCTGTGTTTTTTAACCAGATCCATATCTTTTAAATGCCATAAAGGAAAGCGTCCCGGATGATTTTTAAAATATACCAGCGGATCTTTTCCTGCCACAATCGCCCAGCCCAAATCTATTTACCTCATAAATGTAGCGTTCATACCCAAACAGCCCATGATTATTTTAATAATTTATTAATAACAAAGTTGCCCACTTTTCTACCATATAAGGCGCCCGAATCAACACTTAGCCTGTAATGAATGCCACCATAAAAACGGCTGACAGAGCATTCATCTGCTGCCTGTAAAAACGAATTAAAATTGCGTTTTATGCCAATGTATCGTAAGTCGCTGGTATCTGTATAGGCAAAATTATCTCCATACAAATCAGTGAGTACTGTTGCCGCAGAAGCCGTGATGGTGCTATGCCCGCTAATATATTCGGGAAAAGGCGGTGTTTGTAAAACTGGCGACCATGTTTTATCAATAAACTCATTGATAACTGTTACTGGCCTTATATAATTCCACTTATATTTTACATCCCAACAGGCAATAAAAGCCTCAAACAAAGCAGTTGCTGTTAGTGCGTAAGTGCGGGCTATTTTTACCTCGTTGGCATTGGTTTTCCTTGCAGCAATTGCAGCTATACCCATCCAATGACCGCCGGGTGTAATTTTTTTGTTGGCAAACATCATGTGGCCTGAGTGCTCCATTACAAAGGGATTGTCATCCCAAAATTTGGCTATCTCTAGTTGCTCTGTTGTTAATTGGCTACTGGCAATGTATACCGCTTTAACTGCTTTAAAGAAGGTACTGTTGGTATCGGTGCTGTATGCAGGTGGCGGACCGGGAAAAAACTGGCTGCAGGAATCAAGCAAAAGTGGCTTCATGGTATTCCAGCACCATTCCACAGCATCAGCATAATCGGGTTGTGTAGGTCGCCATTTACCCGGATCGTTGCTCCCAATGTATTTAGGTTTCCCTCTCGATTTTACATAGTTATCTGCCATGGCTCTTTTGATGATGGTTGCACCTACGGCCTTACCAAACTGGATAGATCGCTCATAAACAGCATCATCATTTATTTCCTTTTTATACACATCCCATAAATGTTGCTCGTAATTTTTTAAGGAGTCGATAGAGAATATAACTTTATGAGCTACCGTGAAAAATGCCTGGCTTGCGGCCAATACATAATTATACTTTTTGTTTTTTTCTGGCTCAGGCATTTTATCAAAGCCCTTCATTTTTGCAGTAAGAGATTCACTGCCAGGTTGCATAAATTTTACCGCCTCATAAGCGGCCAGCGAAGTATAGGCATATATACGGCTTGCTACCGGCGGAGTAAATACATCGTAAATAATCACCTGTGTTAACTCATCCTGGTTTTGATGCAACACTTCGGTACCTGCTAATTTTTTTTGGTTTGATGATTTACAACCTGCCACAATAATGATAACCAATAAAAGAAAAGAAGCGGATAATTTGTAAACCTTTTTCACGATGAACCTTTTTTATTTGATCGAATTAAAATTAAATTATTGATGGTAATT
>JANPNY010000416.1:0-10022 GCA_031427745.1 Chitinophagaceae bacterium
TTGAAGGCGACCTGCAGGAAGGAGAACTGGAAATAGGCCAGGTAAGCGCACTCATAAAAAAAATTATGCCGGCGGCCGATATCGTCCGGGAAATATGGACTGATTTTGAAAATGCCCTGCAATCTCCACTCAGGTAAAATACTTCCCCATCTTATAAACGGAATCTAAACAAGGGTTTTTGGAGTTATTCCATAAACTGGAAAACCTGCATACTAAATTTTATCTTTCTGCGTTTGTATACCATAAATCCTTGGTTCCAAGACTAGGAATTGTAAAAAACTGAGCAGTTGGTTTTAAACATTTTCTCAGCCATATCCATTTGCTTGAAAACCATCCGGGATTGTAACCATCAACTTACAAATATTTACAGTCCGCAATGCAAAATATTGTACCATTATCACTCATAAAAAATTCAGCATTAGTTCTATTGGCTACATTTATTTGTATGGGCCTGCATGCACAGGTGCCTACACAGCAACAGATTAATGAATTGATGCCGGGCCTTACAGAGCCTACCCAAATGACCAAATCGGGCTTCGACAATTTTTTCAAAGACAACAATCAAAAGAAATCCGGCAGCGATAAAAATAAAGAAACGCCTGAAATAAGGCAGCGCCTAGAAAGTAAAATACTTGATAAAGACAGCAGCCAAAGTGATTATATCAAACGAAATAATTATCGGCCGGACGATACTTACGGTGCATATATTTTTAAAAATGTTGCCATGAATGATGTCTCGGAATTATCTACACCACCATTGGATTATCCCATTGGCGTAGGCGATCATATTGTGGTTTCTCTATGGGGTGGTGGCGAATACCAGGAAGATTATATCGTGGCAAGAGATGGCGCCATCTTTCCATCCGGACTGGGAAAAATTACGGTACAAGGCCTCACATTTGAAACAGCGCAGAAATTAATTTATGCAAGATTCAGCACCAAAGTGCCTCCAGGAACCAATATACAGGTAACGCTGGGCCAGCCACGTACCATCAATGTAAATGTAGTAGGCGAAGTAGCCGAACCGGGGCCAAAAACAGTCTCTGCTTTTTCCAATGCTTTCAATGTAATTGGTCTGGCTGGTGGAGTTACCGAATATGGCAATCTGCGGGAGATACAGGTAAAAAGGGGTGGCCGGGTAATAGAAGTGTTGGATGTTTATAAATACCTGAACAGTGGTGATGTGGGCAAAAAAATATACCTGCAAAACAACGATTTTGTATTGGTAACATTTGTCCAGAAAAAGATATTGGCAACCGGGCAGTTTAAACGTCCGATGTTTTATCAATTAAGCAAAAACGAAGGATTGAAAGCACTCATTCAATATTCGGGTGGATTTACTGCGGATGCGTTTTCTTCTGGCGTAAAAGTAATACGCACCGAATTGGAGAAGCAGGTAATTCATGATGTAAATGCAACTGCAATTGTAAAACTCCCTAACCAGGATTATGAGTTGCAGGATGGAGATATTGTAAAAGCAGACCTGATAAAACCAGGCATCATTAACAAGGTGGAATTAGCGGGAGCTGTTGCCTATCCCGGCATATATGAAATACGTAGCAACGATCGCTTGTTTGATGTAATCAACAGGGCAGGAGGCATTACAAGAAATACCTATTTGGCCCGTGCATATATTTTTCGTGGTGCAGGCGATTCTACCAATATTAAGAGCGATAAACTGGAGATTAACCTTACAGATTACAGCAAGGATAATGCAGGCAGTATCAACAATGTGTTACTGCAGGCAAATGATGTAATACAATTATTTAACAACAGTGAATTTGGCGAACAGCAATTTGTAACAATTGATGGCGAAATACGCAAGGAAGGAAAAGTAAAAAAATATGGCGGCATGACGTTGCAGGATCTTATTTATTTATCGGGTGGTTTAAAAGCTTCAGCAGAATTTGGCAGGATGGAAATAGCCAGTATTGTTGATATAGACTCTGCACAAAAAGGATTAAAGCCAACCAGGACGGTGGTAAAATCTTACAGCATTCAATCAAATCTTGATCTTGATTCATCCGCCTCTAAAGTAATATTAAAACCTTACGACCAGGTGCATGTAAGAAAGAACCCATCCTTTGCATTACAGGAAAATATACAGATAGTGGGCCTGGTAAAGTACCAGGGCAGCTACCCAAGGCTCGATAAATTTGAGCGCTTATCATCTTACATTGAAAGAGCCGGTGGTTTGTTAGATAACGCCAATATAAGTGGTGCTTTGCTGTACAGAAAAAAAAGTAATTATTTAAGAGAAAAAATATTGCATCAATTAAAAAATGATACTGCCAATAAACAGCAGCAAGACAGCCTGTTGCTAAATACAGAAGAACCGGTGAGCATTGATTTAAACAAAGCCTTGCAAAATAAAAACTCAAAATATGATGTAGTGCTGCAGGAAAACGATATTATTTATATACCGGAAGTTAACCCATTTGTAACCGTACAAGGCAAAGTGCAGTCGCCTTTAAAAATTGCTTATGATAAAGACCACAGCAGTTTGTCGTACTATATTGATAAGGCCGGTGGCTTTGGTGTAAGGCCCTGGCGTAAGCGGATTTTTGTAACCTATCCAAATGGCAGAAGCAAGCGCACAAAGAATTTTTTCTTTATGCATTTTTATCCAACTGTGGAAGAGGGTTGCACTATTACAGTACCAGACAGGCCCGAAGGCAAGGATATGGGCAACACATTTGTACAGGTGCTTACTGCAACCATACCCATTTTGATTACTTACTTATTGGTGAGAAAATAATAAAAACAGTACCGTGAATACGACAGCATTAGCCAGGGATATTTTTAAAAGAATACAGCGATTCAAAATAATCATTTTGATAAGTGCATTATTATTTGCAGGGTTATCATTTTTTATTTTGGGTAATAAACGGACTACTTACACCGCAAAAACAACGCTGTTTCCATTAACATCTCCTACGGATAATGCTATATCCAGTAATATGCTAAGTGGTATTTTAGGATTGAATGATGCACCCAAAACCTTCAGCAACGAAGCTACCATCAATGTTATAGAACTGGCGCTGAGCCGTAGTATCCGGGAATCTGTTGCACTTACAAAGCTCCCCCAGTTTAAAAATAAAACGATTGCAGAATTACTGATACTCGATAAAAACGACCACATGGGTTTGTTGGATAAGCAAACTATTGTTTCAACAGATAGTACAACATTGGCGATTGAAGGCGGAGAAATATTAAAGCCAGCTATTAATGCCAAGATGAGTAAAAATGGTGTACTGGAATTGTACTATACCGGCACCCAAAAAGAGTTGGTGAGTCCCGTTTCGTTTGTGCTCATTGATAAATTATCAGCCTTTTATATTAACCTTAAAAGACGCAAGGCGTTGGATGATTATAATTTTACGTTAGATAAAATTGATTCGTTGCAACGCATGATCAATAAGGTAGACAGAAGCGCCATCAGTATGCAGCAAACAACCATGTTTACTCCCAACGATCTGCTTGAATACAACATACCTAAAAGCAATATCAGTGCAGAAAAAACAAGGATACTTCGTCAACGGGATATGTACATCAACAACCGGGATGAAGCTGTGTGGCGCCTGCAAAAAGTAACCCCGATAATTTCCGTATTAGATAAGCCAACTGCACCTTTCGATGTAGTAACACCCTCCATAATTTTATACCTGCTGATTGGTTTTATACTGGGCAGCATCGTCTCCATCACCATTATTATAAGTGGATTGCTTTACAGTTTTGTAAAACAGGAAATATATAAAAGCGTATTTGGAAAATAGATTCATTGCAAAAAACCTGCTGAATTAAACAACCCATTATTTTTTTGAAACCTCACCTCCAAAAGTTACCCGACCAGGCGTTGATATTTAGTTCTTTTATTCTCTTTTTGAAAGTGACCGGTGAGGACACCGGCCACCACAACCAGCCTTAGTTTATTCTTAGTAATCCCTATACTAATAACCAGGCAAACCTATCCCGGTTTGGATGAAATTTGCTGAAGCCAGTAGCCAACTACTTACTGGTTCTAAAGCTCCAGGCTGCCGACCAGGCACTTGTGCCATATGTATTAGAAGCGTTCACCCGCCAATAATAAGTTACCCTGCTGCCTAGTCCGGTAATGCTTGCAGATGTTGAAGTTATATTGCCCCGATCTACTATAAATGAAGCGAAACCCGGATCAGTAGAAACTTGTAGTCTATATGAAGTTGCGCCGCCGGAGGCATTCCATGTTAAAGTTGGGGTTCTTGAAACATTAGTGGTACCACTGACAGGTGAGCTAAGAGTAGGTGCTGAAGGAGGACTACCGGCAGCAGTTGTAAAACTAAAGCTAGCTGACCATGCACTTGTGCCTCCTGTATTGGTAGCATTCACTCTCCAGTAATACACCGTATTGCCTGTAAGGGCAGTTACATTTGTTGATGTAGATGTAATGCCAGTTTGATTATACACCAAAGTTGTAAAATTCGGATCGCTGGAAACCTGTACCCCATAAGAATTTGCACCTGTAGAAGCATTCCAGGAAAGCGTTGGGCTTGTAGATATACCAATGGCTCCATTAGCAGGTGAACTTAATGTTGGTGCATTGGGAGCTGGTGGAGGAGGTCCGGCCACTATTAAGGAATATAAAAGGAGGTTAACGGTTCCTGCAGGAACACCTGAAATTTTACTTGGAGTTCCATTAGATTTAAGTGCACTTTGCACTGCAGCCGGCGTTGCCGTTGGGTTAGCCTGTAAATATAAGGCAGCAGCGCCTGCTACATGAGGAGTTGCCATAGATGTTCCCGAGATGGTATTAGTGGATGAATTGTTGGGGATCCAATCCGAGGTGATGTTGACACCTGGTGCAGAAATATCAACTACAGACCCATAGTTTGAAAAATAAGCAAATCCATCATTGATGTCAGTAGCACCCACAGTAACAGCCTCGGTAACACGGGCTGGTGAGGAACCGGAGGCATCGGCAGTTGAATTTCCTGCTGCTATACAATAAGTTACTCCATCAGCAATGGAATTTCTTACAGCAGCATCAAGCGAGGTTGATATACCACCACCTAAAGACATATTGGCAACTGCAGGATTTGTCGTGTGATTACCTGTTACCCAATCTACTCCTGCTATCACCCCTGCATTCGAGCCAGACCCACTATTATCAAGTACACGAACTGCAATTAATCTTACTCCTTTTGCAACGCCATACGTATTGCCCCCTACGGTACCAGCTACATGGGTGCCATGACCATTACCATCTGTAGCAGTACCGCCGGCAGTTATTTCATCAACACCCGTTACTGCCCTTCCGCCAAAATCGTTATGAGTTAATAGGATACCACAATCTATAATATATGCATCTACTCCAGCACCTGTTTGGTTGTATGTGTAAGAAGCGTCAAGTGGAAGTGACCGTTGGTCTATTCTGTCAAGTCCCCACGAAGGAGGATTTGTTTGCGTAGCTACAAAATGCATTTCCTGATCTTGTTCAATATATGCCACCCGGGGATCGTTGCGTAATGCATCTACAACTGCTAAAGGAAGTGCGCCGGCAAATCCTTTAATAGCATGCTTATAACGATATTTAGATTTGACATTTAATTTTTGACTTATTTCATCTACTTCTGCCTCAACGTTACCAACAGTGTTTTTAAAAACAACGATATAATTATTATCTATGTACTTTGCGCCAATAGCCTGATTCAGCAATGGGGTTTGCATTGAAACCTGCGGCTGTTTGAGTATATCTTCCTGCAATGATTTCTTATTACATCCTATTATAGATATAATTAACAGTATTCCGATTACCTTCAGCGGTAGAAAAGAACGTTTCATAATAAGCCTCCTTATTTTTATATGATGAAAAATAACTTCATAGTGAAATTTAAAGTTAATTAAATGAATATAAAGAAGCAATTATAAATTTGAACTATTTAAATATAATTCTACTTTTCAAAAATGCTACCAACATTCATTCTGTCCTGACAAAACATTTTAAAAAGGATAATTAATTTCAACATGCCATTTGGCACAATTAATTTTATATGTTCAATTAAAAGCTATCAATCAATCTTAAAAACCCACAGCTTTTCTATAAAGTTCCATTGTAAAGAATGGGGAATATTTTGAAGTCGTATTGGTGCGGTGATTGTTTGTTCAATTTAATACGTTTCTACATAGAAGTTTAACCGATAAATAATATTCATTCAATACCGACTACTTAACTGAATTATCAAATAAACTTTTATGCAGCCAAAAACACCAGATATCTCAATTCCTCCTGTTATAGCCTATAAGCCTATTTGCAAGCTGCAATAATTAATTTTGAAACCTCCTGCGGTTTAGAAATCATCAGTACATGACTTGCATCTAATTCAATTGTTTTAGCTTTTATCCGTTTAGACATAAATCTTTCGAGTGCTGGATTAATGGCGCCATCCTTTTTTGCTACTACGAAAAAGCTGGGTTTAGTTTTCCACGCCGGTGTGCCTGACTTTGCTCCAAACACTGCTTCCGATGCTGGCGTTTGCGTAGCATACACTATTGCTTGTTCTTTAGCTGTAAGGTCTTGTGCAAAAGCTTTGCTGACACCTGCTTTTGATAATTTAATAAAGCCGTCTTTACTTTCGAAATAGGTACCTAAATTATTCCCTGGTGCATTTGCCGATAACACGGGGATGGTTTCTCCCTCATCCGGCACAAGGGCTGCTACATAAACAAGGCTTTTAACTTTAGCGTCGTTACCGGCTTGTGTAATTACAAACCCACCCCACGAATGACCTACTAAAACTACAGGACCCTCAATACGGTCTAATGCTCTTTTGGTAGCATTAATGTCATCTTCTAATGAAGTAGCTGGATTTTGAACCGCAATCGTATTATAACCTTGTGCCTGTAATATGGTCATCACTTTTGACCATGAACTACCATCTGCCCAAAGACCATGAACAAAAACAATGGTTGGTTTTTCGGACGTAGTAGTTTTTACTTTACTTTTTGCTGATTGAGCATGAATGCTTATTATTCCTGTTATAAGCAGAAATAATGTCATTATAATTTTTGAAATTTTCATCCTAATTTTTTTAAACTTTATTTGAGTAAGATATAGATTTTAAAACGGGACTTAATTACTTCAGTGCCTTCTTTATTTCAGCAGCAGCCTGCAACATGGCCGATTGTGTACCTGGTACGGTGGCTAATGGATTAAGCAAACCCCAGTCGTGTATCATTCCATTGTAACGGGTAGAAGAAACTTTCACTCCAGCTTCATCCAGTTTGCGACCGTATGCTTCGCCTTCATCACGCAGTAGGTCGTTCTCCGCAGTTTGAATTAATGCCGGTGGCAATCCTTTTAACTGCTCTGTGGTAGCCTGTAAAGGAGAGGCATAAATTTCTTTACGCTGGTTTTCATCTTTCGTATAATTATCCCACATCCACATCATCAGGCTTTTGGTTAAAAAACGTTCTTTACCATAAAGTTTATAAGACTCTCTATCGAAGTTGGCATCTGTAACAGGCCATAACAGCACTTGCAATTTTATAGCAGGACCCTTTTTATCTTTAGCCATCAGCACCACAACAGTAGCCATATTGCCACCAATACTGTTTCCGGCAACCGCTAACCGTTTGCCATCCACACCAATTTCTTTACCATGCTGCGCCACCCAATTGGTAGCTGCATAAGCCTGGTTAATAGCAACCGGGTAATGCGCCTCTGGCGAAGGGGTATAATCTACAAACACTGCTGCAGCACCGGAATTAACCACTAAGTCACGTACCATACGCTGGTGGGTAGCAAAGTCGCCCAACACCCAACCGCCACCATGAAAGAACATAAACACCGGCAACATACCTTTGGCTCCTGCAGGTTTTACAATGTGTAGTTTCACAGCCTGCCCGTCGTGTGTAATGGTTTTTTCAGAAACGGTAATGCCGGTCAAATCAACCTTCACCGATTTTTGTGCACCTGTTAAAACAGCTCTTGCTTCTACGGGTGGTAATTGCTCTACAGGTTTGCCGTTTCCTGAATTAAGCACTTTTAAAAATGCCCTGATGTGTGTATCTATTTGAGGGTCTTTTGATGCATCAGCAGTTTGTGCCGATACCGTGCCTCCCAAAGTCAATGCTACTGCAATAGCTGCGGCTTTGTTACGAAGTGATTGAATTTTCATTTTGTATAATTTTAAATTGTGTGACTAATTTAATAATACAAAACTACCATAATATTCATGCCAACACCATGCACTGATGGAGACATGTGTAGGACTTTTTTCCCTTTTTTTAAATAAGAAGATTTTGGTACCCAGCAGCAGTAATGCTATTAAACATCGTTGCGTCGCACACTTGTACTGTTAATTCACTATTCAACTAAGCCGAACCTTCCTGCTGGTATTGAAGCCTGAAAATTTGCGGAGCTGCACCGGCCTGTTTAGTAAAGAAACGGGTGAAGTAAGAAATATCATCATACCCCAGTTTGTAAGCAATTTCCTTTATGCTTAATTGAGTATGTACCAGCAATCTTTTTGCTTCGAGTATGATGCGGTTTTTAATGATATCATTTGGCGTAGTATTGCTGTACCGGGTAATGCGTTTGTTAAGCGCCTTGGCTGTAATATTTAGTAATGATGCATATTCTGCAACTGTGTGCTGTTGGGTATAATGGCATTCAACCAATTGGCTGAAAGTTCTTGAAAATTCAACTTCAGGTCTTGATTGCTCACCGGCAACATGATGTTCCTGTTTCCAGAGACGGGTGCATTTTATGATGATCTGTTTTAGTAAAATGCGCAGCATTTCTTCAATGCTGCTATCATCCAATTCAATTTCATTTTTAATTTGCTGCAGGTTGTTTTGTAAATCAACAGATGCTTTTTTATCCGTCAGCACTACCGGCACATCATACACGTTGTGAAACAAAATACCATCACATGCCACTTCCTTATCATGAATTTCAACACAATAAAAATCCCGGTTGTAGTACAGTATGGTACCACTGCATTTTTTATCAAACCAAAAATACTGGTCGGTATTGATAAAGAAAAAAGCATCTTTTTTTAAATGATATTCTTTAAAGTCAATGATGGCATGACCACCGGATTTTATAAACGCAACTTTAATAAATCCTTTCAAATCGTTTTCAACTAACTTATCCGACAGGTTGAAGTGAAAATCAAAGTATCCGAATTTTTTAAAAGAGAATTGTTTGAGTTTGGTCATGATAAGTAAAGAAGGTAAGTTTTTTTACAATAAACAGAACTGGCTGAATGTATGCTCAAATATTTTCCGCTGCTTTATCAATTCAAATATCTTACTTAATAAGTGATAGAAGAAAATTCCATGTATGGTATTCTTTCTTATCAAAAAAAATTCACTGTAAAATGTACAAAACTTCTCACGAAAGTGGGTATGCCTTGCTGTCCCCATCAGGAAAATCAGCACTAAGAGAAAGGTCTTGCCAAGCTGTGAAATTATTTCTCATTATTTCTAATTTTTCATTTGCAAGTTTGAATGCTATTTTACCCAATAACAACCGCAAGTGTGGTGTGCCTTCTTCCACTGCTTTAATAATGGCTTCGCATCCCCTTGCGGGGTCGCCTGCCTGTTTGCCGCTTCCCTGCAAGCTCACATCCATGCGCTTGCCTACCTGTTCCTGGTAGTCTTCAATCTGCACAGGTGTTCTCGATGTTGAGCGACCAGCCCAATCGGTACGGAAGGGACCAGGCTCAACCAGTAAAACTTTTATTCCCAATGGCGCTACTTCTTTCGAGAGACTCTCTGACAAACCTTCGACTGCAAATTTTGTAGCATGATAAAAACCTGTTGCAGTAAAACCAACCAAGCCGCCAATAGATGAGAAATTGATGATGTTACCACTGCGTTTTTTGCGCATACCTGGCAATACTGCTTGTACCATATTGACCAAACCAAAAAAATTGGTTTCAAATTGCGCCCTTATTTTTTCATCTTCACCTTCCTCGATACTGGTAAAATATCCATAGCCGGCATTGTTCACCAGCACATCTATCTTACCAAACGTT
>JANPNY010000417.1:0-5097 GCA_031427745.1 Chitinophagaceae bacterium
AATGCAGTAATGAAACCTTCGGCTGTACTGTAAAAAGTAGTGGTAGCTGTTGCCTTTCCGCTTCTTGCTAATGCTGTAATTTGCGTTACATTCATTCCCCAAAGCAGTAGCTTGTTTTGTGCACTTTCAATTAACTGGTTATAGTCGATTGTGTTTTCATTGCTGAATATTTTGTTTTTATCCAGTATCAGCAAATATTCCTGTTTGGCGTTATTTAATTCTTCGCTGTACAGGTCGTATAATGGCGTACCTTTTTTTATATGGTCGCCCAGGTTTTTGTAATACAATTTTTCTATCCTGCCCATTACTCTTGAGCTAACAGAAGATGCCTTCATCTGGTTAAAATTTAATGTAGCCGTCAGCACCAGCTGATCGCCAATGCTGCCGCTTCGGATGCTGTCCGTTTGGATATTGCCCAATTGTATTTGCTGTTCGCTTAAAAGAATTTCATCTTTATTTTCGCCGGTACTCTTTTTTACAAGCGTTAAATCCATGTGACAAATAGGGCATTTGCCTGGTTTGCTTTCAACTACCTGTGGGTCCATGGAGCAGGTGTAATAAACATTGGGATTGTTGGGTGGTTCTTTTTTTGCTTTGCAGGAGACAATCAGCAACAGGCAACAGACAATAGCCAACAGGCAAATGGCTATGGGCAATTTGCTATTAGCCAATTGGATGGGGTTAAATTTTATTTTAGGTGTCATATCTGTTTGTATTTTCCAGCATTTGCTTATTGTTAATTGTTTATTTCGTCACTTTAATAAAACTTTCACTATCCATTAAATATTGAGCATTTACTGCCACTGAATCTGTTTCGGAAAGTCCGCTAAAAACCTGTACCAGATTTTTATAGCTGATGCCTGTTGTTATTTTACGTGCTTTAAAACCTGCATCTTCTTTTTGAAATACAATTTTATCCAGCCCCAACGAAACCACCGCATCTTTGGGCAACCAATAGGCATTTTTGGTATTGCCAAATACCGTAGCCCTTACCTGGCTGCTGATGGGAATTTTTAAAGTGCTATTATTGAAATAAACCCTTGCTGTTGCTGTTTTACTTTCTTTTTGATAAAATGGTTCTATAAAATTGATGGATGCCCTGAAGTCTTTGTCCGGAGAAGTTTCCGGCGTTATTCTTACGATGTTACCCACTTTTAATAGCGACTGGTACTCGCCGTAAATATTGAGTATTGCCCACGCTTTTTCGGGATTGTACACGGTAAAAACAGATTCGCCTTTGCGTAGGTACATTCCTTCTTTTAAAGACAGTTCCTCTGTGATAAGTGCAATGTCTTTCATAGCGCCGGGGGGAGTATTCATGTTGGGGCCGTTGGCGGCTTCGTGTATGTGGCCGCTAAAGTTGCTGTACACAGCAATGGATAAAGCTGGTTTGCCGGTTTTTATTATCTGGTGCAATTGCTGGCTGCTTATGCCAAGCAACAAGAGTCTTTCTTTTGCTGCATTTATAAAGGTTGTGTTGGCTGCATCGTTTTTTAACAGGAATAGCAGGTTCTGCTGTGCGGTTAATAATTCCGGGCTATAAATGTCGAGTATGTGTTGTCCTTTATTAATTTTTTGAAAGCGGTACCGTACGTATAATTTTTCAATTCTTCCGGCAACTCTTGAGGATATGCTACCCACTTCCCTGGTATCGTAGGTGATGTTGCCCAGGGCCTCAATCTCAATATCTGCTGCTTTTTTTTGTATGGTTGTAACCGGAATGGAAGAAAGAACAAACTCATTGGTTGGCTTTATCAAAGAGGCTAATGTTGTTTCGGTGACCGTTTTTGCATCGGTAACTTTCGCTATTAATTTCATTCCGCAAATGGGGCAGTTGCCTGGTGCGTCCCTTATTATTTCCGGATGCATGGAGCAGGTGTATATTTGTGTAGCTACTGTACTCTTCTTGCTGCTGCAAGCTGTTGCCAGTAAGGCCATTAGTAAAACTGAGAAAATAATTAATTGCTTCATTTTTTTATTGGATAACTCGATTGATATTGTAACTACTTAAAAAATTTCTTCTCTTCATAAATTGCATCTACTTTTTTTCAATAATTCTTTCTATGGTTACCTGTAGTTTTAAAGCCTGGTTAATTAACTCCGTAAATTCCAACTGTGTCATGCTTAAAGTTTCCCATGCATCATACAACATAAAAAGTTCTTCGGTATTTTGTTCGTACCCCAATTGCATGGTTTTAAAATTGTTCCTCAGTGCAGGGATGATATTTTCTTCGTATCCTTTAATCTGCTTTTTCTTCAAGGCTAATTCATTCCGCATACTGTAGGCCATTCCGCTATATTCATTTACCATCATTTCCTTTTGCGATTGCAACGCATCTGCCTTCCATTTAAGGCTTTCGATATTGGCCTTATTCATTTTTGATGACCAATTGGCCATGGGAATTTTAACCATTCCCATAATGGTGTATAACATGGGCTGACCGCCAAAGCCGTACATATTATCGTACCGGATGCCGAACTGCGGTTTAAGACTTTGCTTTTCTGTTTGCTGTTTTAGCAAGGTGAGATGGATATTGTTGTCAATTACTTTTAAGTCGCTTCTGCTGGTGTAAAAAAGAACGCTGTCGAAAACAAGGTTAGCATAATCTTTTAATTGGTAGCTGGTATCAATTTCAAATTGAATCATTGCATTTCTTCCCATCAATGTATTGATGCGGATCCTTTTTTCATTGATGTCATTCTCAAACATCAGCTTCATATTATTTACATTACCCAATGCTGCTTTGGCTTTGTAGTAAGCACTTATTTTCTCCAACCCGTTTTTATACCTTATCTCAGCATTCTTAATCATGAAGTCGAGAATTTTTTCATTCTCATCAAGAATCAACAATTTTTTCTTCAATATTATCCATTCGTAATAAAGCTGCTTTGCATCATTAATTAACTCATTAAGGGTTGCATTCTTTTTTTCTTTTTCTACTGATGACATTGCTTTCATGTAGGCTTCATCAGCATCCAGCTTTTTTTTATTGGGAAACATTTGCTCACCTGAAAGCATGATGGAACCCATGCCGGGTATGTCGCCATCCCGGTGCCACAGTCGGGCATCGTAGGGTGTCATAAACTGTCCAATGCCAAGCTGTGGCGGCATCCAGCTTCTTGCTCCTTTCGCTGCTTCATCCATGGAGCGTATTTCGTTGTTGTACATTTTTACAACAGGATGAAAAGCCGTAATGCTATCGATGATAGCATCCAGTTTTACTGTTTGTGCCTTGCTGCTGCATGCAACAGTAAGGGCAATTAATAAGGTGGTTATTTTATTCTTTAACATCGATCAGTTCAATTTTTCCTTTGCGTTTTAATTCTCTTTCTTTTATCATTTCAAATATTACCGGTGTAATTAACAACACATAAATAGTGGACGTAATGGTGCCACCAATTAATGGTATGGTGATGGGCCGCATAATATCACTGCCTACACCGGTTGACCACAATATTGGAATTAATCCAAATAGCCCGACCGATACAGTCATCAATTTTGGCCGCAATCTTTTTGCAGCGCCTTCAATAACAAATTCCCTGATGATGGCAGGTGTGATAGTTGCCTTTGAATTGCCATGTTTTGCCACCATATTTTGCATGGCTTCGTTGAGGTAGATGGTCATTAGCATGGCTGTTTCTATCGCCATTCCAAAGAGCGCAATAAACCCCACTGCAACAGCAACCGATAAATTAACGCCATATAAATACACCATAAACACACCGCCAATTAGTGCAAACGGTACCGTGATCATTGTTACGATCGCTTCTTTAAAAGAACGATACGTAAAATACAATACCATAAAAATGATGATGATTACAACAGGCATTATCATGCTGAGTGTTTTATTTGCCCGTAGCTGGTTTTCCCATTGACCACTCCATTCCAGGAAATATCCTTTGGGTAATTTGGTGATCAATTGATTCAATTTATCCTGTGCTTCACTAACGGTGCTTCCTAAATCTCTTTCTCTTACATTAAACAACACGGTACCTCTCAACATGGCATTTTCGGAATTTATCATTGGCGGGCCGTCGCTCAATGTAATAGTTGCAACAGCCTCTAATGGAATCGGACCAAAATTCATTGTTTGTACCTGCAATCTTTTTAATGCCTGCAGGTTGTTGCGAAAGTCTTGTCCATAGCGTGCATTTACTGAAAACCGCTGGCGGCCTTCGATGGTTGTTGTCAACTTCATTCCGCCTAAGGCGCTTTCTACAATTAAGTTAACGTCGTCCACGCTCAATCCATACCTTCCAATCTCTTCCCGTTTTATTGCAATGTCAATATACTTACCCCCGGTGATGGGCTCTACATACAAATCTTTTACACCATCAATGCCGTCTAATTGTTTTTTAATGGTTTGGGCAAATGCATAAATACTGTCGAGGTTTTGGCCATATACTTTTATCCCAACATCTGTGCGGATGCCTGTTGAAAGCATGTTGATCCGGTTGATGATGGGTTGCGTCCAGCCGTTGGTAACACCCGGTATTTGTAGTTTTGAATTAAGTTCGTTGATGATGCCATCTTTTGTAATTCCTTTCCGCCATTCATTTTTTGGTTTTAGTAAAATGATGGTTTCAATCATGCTGATAGGAGAATTATCCGTTGCTGTATTTGCCCTGCCTGCTTTGCCCAGCACATGCGCAACTTCGGGCAAGGTGCTAATGATTTTATCCTGCACCTGCAACAATCTTTTGGCTTCGGAATTAGAAACATCTGGCAAGGTAACGGGCATAAATAACAAGGATCCTTCATCTAATGGCGGCATAAATTCGGAGCCGAGTTTTGTCATCATTACTATGCCCCATATCAATGCAATTATATTAATACCAATCACTGTTTTTCGCCATTTAAGGCACCATTTTAAAACAGGTGTATAAACTTTTTCCAACGACCTGGTGATTGGATTGGCACTTTCAGGTTTTAATCTTCCGGTTAAAAAAAGTGAAATGAGTACCGGGGTCAGTGTTATCGCCAAAAAAGCATCTACCAGCAGGATGAATGTTTTTGTCCATGCAAGGGGATGAAATAATTTCCCTTCCATTCCGGTGAGTAGAAATACAGGAAGAAAAGAAGTGATTACAATTATG
>JANPNY010000418.1:0-3749 GCA_031427745.1 Chitinophagaceae bacterium
CAGGCTGCCAAAGCTGGCTATAAAATTTGTTGTTTCAAAAATGGAGAAATAAGGTTTGCCATCAATTTTCCAATAATTAGGTTGATTAAAATAATGATTGATAATGTAATCGGTTATCGTATTCCATAATTGCTCAGATACCCTGCCATCTGTCAGTTTTTCCTGAACATTAGTGTAAGTTGTTGGTTCAATATTCATCCAATTGTGGTTGGCCCACATTAGTGCAAATTTTAAACGATGATTATTGGGTGCCTTTAAAAATCCTTTCTCTAATCCTTCCTGCAAAAACATACCGGTATTCTCATACCAATACCAATCGTAAATAAATACATCAATACCATGGTTTGCAGCCAGGTCAATTTCCTTCGCCGACCATTTTGGATCAGCTTCATCAAAGTAGCCCCATGTTGGCACTTTTGGTTGCTTATGGCCATGAAATCTTGGTTTTGAAATTTTTACAAGATCCCATTCTGTCCAGCCGTTGCCATGCCATCTTTCATTAATAGAATCAACATGATAATTGGGAAAATAATATACTGCTACCTGGTAATCTTTTTTACTTTTTGATTGCGCCACTGAAGTAAAATTTACTCCCGTAAGTAACAATATCATAAAGCAACTACGTAAAATATTTATATTCATATTTCATTTTTTAAATCAGTTGTATGGCAAATAAAACAATATTTTAAAGGTAGGTTTAATTCCTGAAGCTAACTAAGTACTAATTCCTATAATAATAAATAAAACGCAGTATTGCGAAAAATAATAATACTGTTTCTCTGATTTTTTTTAACTCGGTTCCTGTTAAAGTTCTTGCCAGCGCATTACTTTAAAATGTTTCAGTACTGTTTTTATCAAGTATTTTTTTGCAATGTTTTTTTTACATGACATTGGAAAAATGGCGAGTGTAAAAACAAGCAACTTTGCTGTTGTTATTTTTTTGGTTGCATGGCATTATTGATTTATTTTTTATAGGATGAGTTGATGGTTATTTTATTTTTTGTGTAAGTGCATCTATTTGCTGCTGCATTTTTTCTATCAGCCCAAACATTATTTTATTTTTTTCATTGGCTGCTTCAATTTGAAGTTGTTGTTCCTGTATGGCCTTTACCAGCGGCACTACAAACTCTGCATAAGCAAGCGAATAATGGTCTTTATCATTTTGTGGTATTTGAATACCGCTAAAATTGTAGCCGATTTTTTTTGCCGCACTTTCTACCTGCTGTGCACTAAAGCCGCTGTATAAAATATTTTCTTTTCCGGCAATTGATATTTCCTCACTTTTATAAATACTGTCTGCAGCCTGCCCGTACAAAAAGCGATTTAATTTTTGCACATTCATGTTATACACAATGGGCTGTAATTGCAGGATAAAATCAAGCCCATGTGTTTCAGGCTGCACATTTTTCTTAAATCGTATGTCGCTGATATTTGTCCACGGAGCAAAGCCGCCAATGCTGGTGATGGAAGTATTACCAAGCCTTACCTGATTGGAAGCTGTAAAAGTTGCTGTTCGTCCCACAGCGGTTGAGTTAGAAAAATTACCGCCACCGCTTACCGGTCCGGCATCTGTTCCAATAGCAGTATTGTTGCTGCCAGATATGTTGTGGAACATAGCCTGGTATCCCATAGCCACATTGGCCTGCCCGTTAGAGTTTGAATACAAAGCATTAAATCCTGTTGCTGTATTCCAGCTTTCGTTTGTATTGTTTAATGCACCTGCACCTATACCAGTATTAAAGCTGCCATTTATATTTTCAGTCAGGGCATATCCACCAATAGCTGTATTGTAGTTGCCCAAAACGTTATGCTCAAGGCTTGCCATTCCTATTGCGGTTCCCCTAAATCCTACTGTATTTGAATACAACGACCTGAAACCAATTCCGGTATTGGCATTTTCCATGTTATTGTAAAGTGCTGAATCGCCAATTGCTACACTAAAATTACTTGAAGTATTGCTGCCCAAAGTGCCAATACCTATCGCTATATTTTCATGCCCGTCTATGTTACTGGCAAGTGAACCAGTACCAACTGCTGTATTGTCAAACCCGGTTGTATTGGAAAACATACTTTGAAAACCAATGGCTGTATTGTGATCGGCATCCACATTATTTTTTAAGGACTGATAACCCAATGCAGTATTTTGAAAACCGATGGTGTTACTGAATAATGAAGTACGTCCAATAGCAGTGTTTTGAAAACCTGCGTTGTTGCTGTACAATGCCTGGATGCCTACAGCAGTATTAGAACCCCCTGTAGTATTTGTATAGAGGGCTTTTGAACCAACGGCTGTATTGAAACTTGCCAGATTATTATACAATGCAGAATCACCAACGGCTACAGAATTACTGCCTGTGGTATTGTTATACAATGCTGATGTACCTATTGCCAAATTGCTATGCCCACTAGTATTATTAATCAGGGTCTGCCAACCTACAGCGGTATTGTCGCTGCCGGAAGTATTAAAATAAAGTGCTTCTTTTCCTGTGGCAGTATTGTTATTTCCTGCATTATTATTATCAAGTGCAAAAGCTCCGGTTGCGGTGTTATTATTTCCTGTTGCATTCGCAAGAAGTGCATAGGTTCCATTGGCCGTATTGTAATTGCCATTATTAAAACGCAATGCCCAAACGCCGGTGGCAGTATTATCAAAACCAGTGCTGTTAAAATAAAGTGCTTCTCTGCCATTGGCAGTATTAAAATTTCCCGTAGTGTTTGAATAAAGTGCCCCTTCGCCTGTGGCTGTATTGCGATACCCGGTTGTGTTAGTGAAAAGTGCTTTTGAACCAATAGCTGTATTGTCTGTAGCATCAACAGGATTTGCTGCACCGGTGCCATTATTAAACAATGCTGAATCCCCCACTGCCACCAGATTTGAGCGGTTGGTATTATTAAATAATGCAGCACTGCCCATTGCAGTATTACTGTAACCCGTGGTATTATTCAGCAATGCAAATTGTCCATTGGCGGTATTGCCGCTGCCTGAAGTATTATAAATCATAGATTGAAAACCTGTGGAAGTATTGTAAAAGCCATTGGTGTTAGCCTGTAATGACTGATTGCCGATGGCGGTATTATTATATCCGGTATTGTTAAATAAAAGAGCCTGGTAACCGAAAGCAGCATTGCTGAATCCTGTTGTATTTGCATTTAATACATTAAAGCCCACGGCAGTATTTAAAGAACCGGCATTGCCACCCTTGCCAATCCTTACACCATTTACAACAATATCAGCAGTAAAGGTTTTGTTACCGTTAATGTTTTGTGCCGTTGTTAAATCAACAAAATTGCCAGATGCATTTGCTGCTGTCCATGCAGTGCCATCATAGATATACAAACCTCTTGCTAAGTCAGTCTGATAAATTATCAATCCTGTTTTGGGAGAAACGATGGCTGTTTTTTGCGCCGCTGTCATCCTCGGCGGCAGCAGGCCTTTGCTGGTGGAGCTTAACTCTAATAATGCCGAAGCATCCGGTGCTGTAGTGCCAATGCCCACGTTCTGTGCAAAGGAAATTGTACTAACGGTTACAGACAGTACAATAGTGAAGATGATTTTTTTCATATGTAAATTAATTTAGTGTAATTTTTTTTTACATCTTTTTATAACAGGGCAATAAAAAATTTAGAACAGTTTATTCATTTTAAAGGTTAACATAAAAAATAAAAAAAGCAGTATGGCCGATACATGGATGGCTATAAATAAATACTGCAATACTTTTAGCCAATTATTCCATTGCCTGTGTACAATA
>JANPNY010000419.1:0-5984 GCA_031427745.1 Chitinophagaceae bacterium
TGGCGAATGTTGGCTAAAAGCCTTTCCGAAATGACAGGATCAATCTTTTTTGCATTTTCAAGATCAGCTGAAAAATGTTGTTGCATTAGATTTTTTAATTCAGTTTCACCTGAATTTTCTAAATAATTCAAAATCCATTGACATTCTTCTATGGTCCATTCAGACTTTTGCAGTAATTGGATTATTTTATTTGGCTGGAGCATCAAGCAGGATCGTTTTTATTAAATACTCCAATCCGATTAAAAGGGGGGGGTACTAATAAAAATATTTTTTAAATTAATGTAAGTGGTGTAATAAGAATTCTTTAGTTTGTGCAAGTAAGTATCCTATTAACAAGCTGGAGAAAACAGGGATAGAATTTATAATGGAAATTTTCAGATAAAAAAAAGCCAGATAAGTAACGAGGTAAATTCCGGATGTTGCTTAATATATTCCTTTATTGAAATTACCGCAGTGCATAAATATTCCTTTACCGTATGTTTTGAAAGTTTCAGTTCTTCAGCGGCTACATTATAGGTCTTATGCTGCAGTTTACATAATTCGAAGACCCTTCTTTTTTGAGGAGGAAGTTGTTCAATCGCTTTTGTAAGTAAATTAACCTGTGCATTAACAAGATCATTACTTTCGTCACTTGAATCCTCAAGGAGCTGCTGCAATGCTGAATTCGCAAGCGATTCTTTTAATTTTCGTTTAAGGTGGCTGACCGATTTATTATAACTTACCACAAATAACCATCCGGCAATTTCCCGCCCGGGATCAAGCTGGTGACGCTTTTCCCATAAGGTGATGAACACTTCCTGTACTATATCTTCGGCAATCAGAGAATCCCTTGTAAGTTTTAACACATTGTAATAGATAGCTGAATGATACTCCCAATACAAGGAATTAAATGCATCTTTATCATTTTTTTGAAGACGCATGGCAAATTCCTTATTTGTACTATTTATCAATTTGGCAGCAGGTTAGAATTTGGAAGAAAAAAACGAAAGTAATCTAAATAACTACATAATTCGTTTTAAATCCAACTAATCAGTAAATGTAAAAATTAATATTGGATTTTATTAAATACATCACCATTGCTTTGCAATTTTTCACCCACTTTTGTTACCAAAGTACCATAAAATCCACTGAGCGGAGATCCATCAAGACCTAATTGAAGCACCTTTTGATTCACTGTTGCAAGATTGCTCGGATATTCCATTTAAAAGCACCATCTAAAATATTATAATTTGCTGATAATTCAACACCGGTGATCTTCATATTACCAATATTTTGAAGCACAGATGGGTAGCCACTGGTAGATGTTACGTTTATATTGAGTAAAAGACTTTGAGTAACCCACCCGCCAGCCACAATTTTAAATGCATCCTACAGATGACCAATCATCCAAATGATTACTATTTTAATTATCTTTTCAACTTAAATAATTATCTCAACCATCGCTATATGAAAAAAACGACAACGCTCCTGTTAATCCAGCTATTTACCATTGCCTGCTTTTCGCAAGTACAGGTAAAACAAGTATTGTGTGAAAATACTACTAACCCTATCGGGATAGATATTGCCCGGCCGCAATTAAGCTGGCAATTGCAATCTGCCGCCCGTAACACCTTGCAAACGGCCTACGAAATAAGGGTTGCAGCAAGCAGCAGTGATGTAACAAAAGGCAAAAACCTTTTATGGAATACCGGCAAAAAAGTAACCAATCAGTCGGTACATATAAATTTCGAAGGAGCTGCATTGCAATCTGCAAAAAAATATTACTGGCAGGTAAAAGTTTGGGATAATCATGGCAACTCTTCTGTATGGACCGAGCCTGCTTTTTGGCAAATGGGTTTATTAAAAAAGGAAGACTGGAAAGCAAATTGGATACAGGCAGCATTCGAGGAAGACAGTTTAATGAGGCCAAGCCCATTGTTTAGAAAAGTATTTTCTGCAAATAAAAAAATTCAATCTGCAAACCTGTTTATCACTTCTCATGGCCTGTACGAATCTTTTATAAACGGTCAGCGAATTGGTGAAGCATATCTTACCCCCGGTTTCACCAGTTTTAATAAACGGTTGCAATACCAGGTGTATGATGTAACAAAAAATTTGCAGCAGGGTAAAAATGCCATCGGTGTTTCATTGGGCAATGGCTGGTACAGGGGTAATTTGGTGTGGGAAGGCAGGAAGGATTTGTATGGAAAAGATTTATCGCTTTTATACCAGCTTAAAATTGTTTATACCGATGGAACAACCGAAGATATATTATCTGATGACAGCTGGAAATCTTCCACAGGTGCCGTACGCAATTCAGAAATTTATCATGGCGAAACTATTGATGCAAGGATGGAAAAAGATGGATGGAATACCGGTGGTTATAATGATGCCGAATGGAGTGGAGTAAAAATTGTTTCTTTTGATAAAGCTAATTTAGTGGCTACCATCAACGAACCTGTTACTAAACATGAAATTTTTAAACCGCTTAAAATTTTTAAAACTCCTTTGGGAGAACAGGTAATAGACTTCGGACAAAACCTTGTTGGCTTTGTACAGGTAAAAATAAAGGGCAATGCAGGGGATAAAATTATTATTCAGCATGCCGAAGTATTGGATAAGGCGGGTAATTTTTATACTGCCAATTTAAGGGCTGCCAAACAAACGAATACCTATATTTTAAAAGGAGCAGCCGAAGAAACTTTTGAACCACATTTTACTTTCCAGGGATTCAGGTATATTAAAATACAGGGTTTTCCTGCTGAAATAAAACCGGAAAACTTTACAGCCATTGCCTTGTATAGCGATATGAAACCGACAGGAACTTTCACAACGAATAATGCTTTACTAAATCAACTGCAGCATAATATCCAGTGGGGGCAAAAAGGGAATTTCCTGGACATACCAACGGATTGCCCGCAACGGGATGAACGCCTGGGATGGACGGGTGATGCACAGGTATTTAGCCGGACAGCATCATTCAATATGGATGTAAATAATTTTTTTAGAAAGTGGATGAAGGATGTGGCTGCCGACCAATTGCCCAATGGCAGTGTGCCATTTGTAATACCAAATGTTTTAGGCAACGATGCAGCAGGTTCCACTGGTTGGGCAGATGTGGCAACCATCATTCCGTGGAATGTGTATTTGGCCTATGGTGATAAAAGAATATTGGATGAGCAATATGCCAGTATGAAAGCATGGGTGAATTTTATGGAAACCAAATCGAAGAATGACTTATGGAACACCGGTTTTCATTTTGGAGACTGGTTGTTTTACCACCCCGATGATGATAACGATGGAAGAGCTGCCATTACAGACAAATACCTGATTGCACAATGTTTTTATGCTCACTCAACACAACTGCTTATTAACGCTGCTGCTGTTTTGGACAAAAAAGAGGATGTGCAAAAATATTCTGAACTGCTGCAAAAAATTAAAGCGGCTTTTTTAAAAGAATATGTAACCGGCAGTGGACGACTTGTTTCAGGTTCGCAAACAGCGTATGTATTGGCTTTAAATTTTGATATGCTGCCCGAAAATGTAAGGGCATCAGCAGCGGAAAGATTGGTGACAAATATTAAGGATTACAATTATCATTTAACAACAGGTTTTCTGGGAACACCTTATCTCTGCCATGTGCTAACACGTTTCGGGTATCATGATATTGCCTTTACTTTATTGATGCAGGAAACTTATCCGTCCTGGTTATATCCTGTAAAAATGGGTGCTACTACTATTTGGGAAAGATGGGATGGACAAAAGCCCGACAGCAGCTTTCAGTCTGTTGGAATGAATTCATTTAACCATTATGCGTATGGCGCTATTGGCGATTGGATGTACCGTGTAATTGCAGGTGTGGATACAGATGGCGGTGAAGATGGTGTAGGCTATAAAAAAATAATCATCAGGCCCCGGGTAGACGGAAGAGGTTTAAAGGCAGGTGAGAATGAATCGGAATGGAGTAAAGCAGGCGGGTTGCCAAAAAACACTAAAGGCGAAGGTGGATTGCTATCTGTTGCGGCAGATTTACAAACCCAATACGGTAAAATTAGCAGCCATTGGAAAAATGAAAATAGTACATTATCAATCGAAGTAGAAATACCAGTAAACACCAGTGCTGTTATTTATTTACCTACAGCAAATATTGAATCAATTAAAGAAGGTGGTGCATTTATTTCAAATAATAAAAGTATAATTATCAAAGAAAAGCAAACCAATTATACTATAATTGAAGTTGGCTCAGGTAAATATTTTTTCACTTTGCTTCAATAAAATATCTTGCTGTTCTGTTTAAAAAAACTCAGAAGGCATTCAATACATCGTACTCATTTACCGTTTCGGAAAAGAACATTTAAACTTCGGTATTAGTTTCCCCCCTTGATAGCATCGTTACCGCAACTCAATCTTTTGTGTTGTATAGTTACGGGCGTCAACAAAAGTTTACAACAAATGCCGCAAGAAATTAACGAATGAATCCTGAACAATAATCACCATCGTATTGACATTGACGATACCGAATTTCTGTCCTTTAAAGGCAATTAAAATAATTTGCTGTTGACAGATTAAGTGCTAACATCTACCTATAACCCATTACTATTTGGTGCTGTTTAAAATCACAGTTCCATACAGATAAGTATAATTCATCCTACTTCATCTTTGCCATTCTCCTGTTTTTCAAGTATGCATCTCAACAAATTACTTACGTAGTTTCTTTCTACTTAAATATCAAAAAACAACCTGCACTGGGGAAAATTATGTAAACCTTTTGGCAAGAGTTATAACAATGCGATGCCATAATACGAACACCTTTACATTAATAATTAAATAACAAATCAACATCTTATTTAATCAACATTATTCAACATTTAAAAAAGTAAAAATGGCAAACGCAACAAAAAAAACAACAGGTAGTTCTACTCAAACAACCATGGCAAAAGGAGAAAATGACTCTATGCTACAAGAGTTTTTTGCAGACGAAATCAAAGACATTTATTATGCTGAAAAGCATATTATTAAAACCCTGCCAAAAATGATGAAGGCAGCTACATCCAGCGAATTAAAACAGGCTTTCCAGGAGCATTTGGAAGTTACTAAAACACATGTTACCCGCCTGGAGCAGGTATTTGAACTATTAGGCAAAAAGCCACAGGCTAAAAAATGTGATGCGATTGAAGGCATTACAAAAGAAGGCGAAGGCATTATTGAAGATACAGAAGCAGGCACTGCAACAAGGGATGTTGGATTAATTATGGCAGCGCAAAAAGTAGAACATTATGAAATAGCGACCTATGGCGGTCTTGCACAATTGGCTACTACATTGGGTTATGACGAAGCAGCACAACTGTTAACAGCTACACTTGATGAAGAAAAAGAAGCTGATACCCTGCTTACTGATATAGCTGAAAATAATGTTAACTATAGCGCAGCTGAAGAGGGCAATCAATAAAAAAATAAACGAATAACATCAAATAATCTAAGCAGCTCTCACCAGGAATGGGCTGCTTGAATTAAAATTAACATGAACGAAATGAAATTTAAAACATAAAAAAATCATTAGAATCATTTATTCAGTACTAGTTTTTTATTGATTCTTAACAGTCCAACAAAGGCACAAACCAATGCCACCGAAACGGCTAATGCGGTGGCGAAACGTTTGCTGAAAGGTAAAATTTTACAAGTTTTTTTGAATATTATATAACGATTATAACTGAGCGTGGGCCTACTTTACATTGAAATATTATTAACAAACTAAAATTTAAAAACATGGAAAACAATGCACAAACTGGCTGGGAGCCTGAAGAACAAACAGTAAATACAATGAACGAATTTAACGAGCAAACAGAAAACGATGAGGATGACACAACTCCGGAAGCTGTAGATCCAATTCCCCAAGATGACGACATCGAGGAAGGTAGTTTAGAAGATGAAGAGACAGAACAAGATCTTGATAAAAATGGTAGCAGCACTCTTAATGAAAAGTTGGAGGAAGATGAACCAAATGA
>JANPNY010000420.1:0-6989 GCA_031427745.1 Chitinophagaceae bacterium
AACAGCTTCGTTTATTATAAGACAAAAACTATTACTTGGTGTAATGTATAGAACTGGAGATGCCGTTGGAGCATTAATTGGATTTAATATAACAGATCAACTTCATATAGGTTATTCGTCTTTATTGGGAGATTCTTTTCAGATATTTAACGATTCAGAAACTGTGCTTGCCATTTCAATTCCGGGTTGCAGCGAATATACCCGTAAACAAACAGACGAATTAACGGAGTGGGTAAAACGTCCACAGATTGGAATGAAGGGATTGGTTTTTATTAAATGCAATGCAGATGGCACCTTTAAAAGCAGCGTTGATAAATTTTACAGTCCGGAAAAATTGAAAGCTATTGCTGATGCTGCCCATGCAAAAGCAGGCGACCTTGTTTTGATTTTAGCAGGGGCTGAAGAAAAGACAAGAAAAGCGACCAGCGATTTACGGATGTACATGGCCAACAAACTGGGCATGCGTAAAAACGATGAATTTAAATTATTGTGGGTATTGGATTTTCCGTTGTTTGAATACGCAGAAGATGATAACCGCTGGGTAGCAAGGCATCATCCGTTTACTTCGCCTAAGCCTGATAATATTGAAATAATGATCAACAACAATCCGGTGATTGAAGATGCTGCGGAATATCTAAAACATCCGTATGCCGGCATTAAAGCAAATGCTTATGATATGGTGTTGAACGGTAATGAAATTGGCGGCGGAAGTATCCGTATTTTTCAACGGGCTTTGCAGGAAAAAATGTTCGCTGCGCTGGGTATGGATGCAGAAGAACAGCAGCACAAATTCGGATTTTTATTAGGCGCTTTCGAATATGGTGCACCGCCACATGGTGGGCTGGCATTTGGTTTCGACCGTTTATGTGCTATCCTTGGCGGTAGTGAAAGCATTCGTGACTTTATTGCCTTCCCTAAAAACAACAGCGGCCGGGATGTAATGCTGGATGCACCAAGTACCATTGATGCAAAACAATTTGAGGAATTACAGATTAAGTTAGATTTGAAATAAATTACAAATAATAAAGTTTACACCTTTTTAAAAAGGTGTAAACTTTATGTAAATTCTATATAAAAACCTGTCAAAAGATTTGGCAGGTTTTTTAATTTTTTAAAAGTATTAACTGCAATTAAACCTGTATAACTGAATTTGCTAAAAATAGAATCTTAACTTTCAAATATGACCACAAGCCAAACCCCACTAGCAGAACGCCTCCGTCCATCTTCATTAAATGAATTAGCCGGACAACAGCATCTTACCGGTAAAGGCAGCATCTTACGCACAGCAATTGAAAATGGCAAAGTACCCAGTATGATTTTGTGGGGTCCGCCGGGAGTAGGAAAAACAACCATTGCTAATATCATCGCTCAAACATTACAGGTTCCGTTTTATCAACTCAGTGCGATATCATCTGGTGTAAAAGAAGTGCGTGAAGTAATTGAAAGAGCAAAAACTCAGCAAAACGTAATTCTTTTTATTGACGAAATTCATCGCTTCAACAAAGGTCAGCAGGATGCTTTGTTAGGTGCTGTAGAAAAAGGTATCATCATTTTGATAGGCGCTACTACAGAGAATCCCTCTTTTGAAGTAAACAGTGCTTTGCTAAGTCGCTGCCAGGTATATGTGTTGCGTTATTTGGATGAAAAGGATTTGGTTGCTTTATTACATCATGCTTTGCAGAATGATGTTTTATTGAAAACAAAAAAGTATGAATTAAAAGAGACCGCTGCGCTAATAAATATTTCAGGAGGGGATGCCCGCAAATTATTGAACCTGCTGGAATTAGTGGCCTCCCCAAACCCCTCCAAAGGAGGGGCTTCAGACCCAGATGTTTCATTGCTTATTACTGATGAATTAGTCATGCAGGTTGCACAGCAAAGAACAGCTCTTTATGATAAAAAAGGGGAGCAGCATTATGATATCATTTCTGCATTTATTAAATCGATTCGTGGCAGCGATCCCAATGCAGCTGTGTATTGGCTGGCAAGGATGATAGAAGGGGGAGAAGATGTAAAGTTTATTGCAAGGCGGTTATTGATTTTAGCAAGTGAAGATATTGGGAATGCTAATCCCAATGCACTGTTGCTGGCAAACGCCACATTTGATGCAGTAAATAAAATTGGCTACCCCGAATCAAGAATTATATTGTCGCAGTGTGTTACTTACCTTGCCACTTCTGCAAAAAGTAATGCGGCTTATGTTGCAATTGGCGATGCATTGGCAGCAGTACAAAAGCACGGTGATTTACCTGTGCCTTTGCATATTCGCAATGCGCCAACCAACCTGATGAAAAATTTGAATTATGGTAAAGACTATGCCTATGCTCATAATTACGAAAACAATTTTTCGCCGCAGGAATATCTACCCAAAGAAATTATTGGCACAACATTTTACAACCCCGGTAACAATGCAAGAGAAGATGAGATACGTAAAAATTTAAAAACATGGTGGAAAGATAAATATGGATACTAAATCTGATGAATCAAAAGATTACCAAAGATTTAAAAGTGCATGAATTAATTTCGGACAAAAATCAAAATGTTTAGCTATGCTTATTCGTAATACAGTGTTTATAGTCTTCAGTATTATAATGTTGGTTTCCTGTTCAAAACAAACTATTGATAATAATAATGGCGGGGCAGCACCGGCATCTACTATCTTAAATATTGCCTATGGTACAAATGCGCAACAACAAATGGATGTTTACCTTCCGGCTGCTAGAAGCACAGCAAGTACCAGGGTTATAATAATGATTCATGGAGGCGCATGGTCTCAGGGATTGGGTACAAGGGCAGATGTTGCAGTATATGTTGATACGCTCAAAAGAAGGTTTCCGGATTATGCAATTTTCAATATCGATTACCGGCTGTTTTCGTTACCAAATACTAATCCTTTTCCAACCCAGGAACTTGATGTTAAATCTGCTGTCGAATTTATTTACAATAAAAGAGGTGAGTATTTAACGAGTGATAAATTTGTATTAGTTGGAGTAAGTGCCGGTGCACATTTAAGTTTGCTGCAAGCTTATAAATATGCAATCCCGGTAAAAATAAAAGCTGTGGTTGATTTTTTTGGACCAACGGATATCAACGATTTATATACTAATCCCGGGGTAATTCCGCCATTAAATATTGCAGCAATTATGAATGGTACACCCACAATCAATCCAACGCTGTACCAACAGAGTAGCCCAATTAACTTTGTGAATGCTACCGCGGCCTGCCCAACCATTATTTTACAAGGAAGTGCAGATCCACTGGTAAATCCGGTGCGACAATCGAGTGCTTTAAATGACAAGTTACAGATTGCCGGTGTTCCAAGAGAGTATGCATTGTACGTTGGAAAAGGGCATGGTGATGATTGGGATAGTGCTACTTTTTTTGATGCGTTTAACAGGATTGAAGCATTTTTAAGATTACATAATCCATAGAAATTAAAGTACATATCCGGAAATTGCATCCTGCTAAGTAGCTACCTAAAATTTGCATAAAAATTTCAATAATGATGCAACAGTACATGAGTGATTATTTTTTTCATTTTCTCAAAATACAAGAAATAATAAAATCCTCTTTGCCGATAGAGTTATGTAATGGTTTCAAGCCAGGTTCAAAAAGCATTCATCTTTATTTAAAATGCCTTATAGTTTTTTTATGCTTGCTTTTTTCTCATGTCGATTTAATTACCGCCCAAACGGTTGACACTTTCTACTCAAAAGATACTAGAGCAGACAATAAGGCGAGACTGTACCGAAACATTGTAAATAATGCTATTAATCAAAATTTGTCGTTGCCTTTAAATGATAGTTCCGAGGAAAACTGGATGGATGCTTTTTGGGGGATGGAATTAATCCGCTACAAATCACCCTGGGCTGATAGCCGCATTTATACTGCATTTGATGGTATCGATAAAAAAAGCGTTTCCTTTAAAAGAGCTTTGCTGGAACTTGTTTATACCAATTATCCTTTTGAGTTTACAAAAGAGGTCACCCAATTAATGTACAAAGCGGAAAATGATAAAATATTCGCTATGTGTGCGGAATATCTTTTTAAAGCCAAGCCGGAATTAAAAAGTGCTATTGCAGCCATTCTTGTAAAAAAGCTTGCCTTAAATAAAGATGCAGCAATACTGACTGAATTAAATTTTAGAGTAAATGATGTAACCGGTAAAAACAAGTTGCCTGATATTAAGGCTTTATTATTTCATCCTTTTTTTGAACATGCAACTGTTGTATTTAGTTTTCAAAGAAATAACCGGAATTATCCCGGGTTAGTAATTGTGAGAGATACCCTGGGTAATTTTGTAAAAGATGATTATGGAAATTTTTTTTCTGTACACCAATTGGCAAGAAGCATCACAAATCTTCCCGGTTATTTAACCAATGGCAATACACCACAGGGCATTTTCAGAATGTTTGGAACAGATGTAAGCAGAAGTAGTTTTATTGGCCCTACACCCAACATTCAATTAACCATGCCATTTGAAACAAGCCCGCAACATTTTATGAACGATTCCTCCATTACCGATACCAGTTGGACGACCAACTGGTATAAAAAATTGCTGCCGGAAAGTTGGAAAAGTTATTATCCTATTTATGGATCCTATTACGCAGGTAAAGCTGGCAGAACTGAAATTATTTCGCATGGCACAACCATTAATCCCGACTATTACAGAGGTCAGCCTTATTATCCTTTAACACCTTCGCTAGGTTGCCTTTGTACTAAAGAAATATGGGATGAGGCGGACGGCCGTAGAATTATAAGTGATCAGCAAAAGTTACTTTTGGCCCTACTTAAAGCGGGGGGCGCAAATGGGTATTTAGTTGTGATTGAATTGAACGACGAACAGCGACCAGTAGAGCTAGATGATGTCTTTACGCTTTTAACTAATTGATTAATTAACTCCTCAAAATTCTATTAAACAAAATTTCATTTTTAGTCACCGTGTTTAGGGATGAATATTGTACCTGTCATTTATAAGATGGCTTGGGTAATGCCTGCTTGTTCCAATAAAGTATTAGGCCAACTTAAATGTGCAACTGGCAATAGGTGCTTAACATTTGCTTTAGGGTCTGACAGATTCGTCGAAATAAGCAATAAAGAAGTATCTTTTTAAGATTGCTTCTTTATTGCTGTCGGCCTGTTATTGTAATAAGCTCAATTTTAAAAGCCAAAGAAAAATCCGGGGTTCAACAATTTTGGAAGCAACGATTTAAATGTTGAACTTTTTTGTAAAATTGTTTCATCCGATTTCTCTCTGTTACCAATTATTTTATACCCAAGAGAAGGGACGGTTACTATAAGTCCTTTATGAGTAACACTCAACACATTATTTTTATAATCGGTAGCGTTTTCCTCCACCTGGCTTATCTTTTCATTGATACAAACCTTTATTTTTTCCAGCCTGATATTCAAATAATTTTCAGCCATCATTTTTATTGCATTAATTTCTTCCTGTTTAATAATGATTGGTTTTGAAAGCCAATAAACCGTGTTAACAAATGATGGAACCTTCTTTACTATTTGCATCTCCATTTCATTAACTGATACAAAAACAAAAGAGGTAAATAATGGTTGATTTTCTATGATGCTTTTGCTTCCAAGCTTTCGTGCTACTTTAACGAAAGGGCAAAAATTTTGAATCCCTTTTCGTGTTAAATATTCTGCTACTTGTTTCTCTTGTTTTTGTTTGGTACTGATGATTAGCCAATTGCGTTCCATTTAGTTTCTTTTTAGTGGGTTATTACGAATTAAAATTTAGCCTTAGTCAGTAGTGATCATTTCTTTGTTAATGTTGTTATTTTAAACAACCTGATCGATTCTCCACTGATTGTAGTTACTCCTTGTTAACCACTGATGTGCCAAGAAATAAATAGCAGATTTTCAACTAGTTACATTTATAAATATTTTGGAAAATTCCTGTTTATGGAATTGCCTTCTAATATTGGAATATAAAAGGCCGGGGATAGGTTCTTGGAATACTAATTCCGGTTAGCCCATATTTAATTAAGGAAGATTTTGTTTGTAGGGTTTGGGCAACAGTATAGCAGCTTGGCAAAAATGGTAGATAAAAAACTTCGACCAGAGTTAGTGAATTATATCCCTGGTAAAATGGTTACTGTCTTACAAATTCAATATGCTTAATTGGTTAGTTAACTTTCAATTAGTTTCAAAAAATTAAAAAGATATCCACATACAGTATACTGTTTTTTTATCCATTTTTTGGGTTTTTTTTACAACTATGTTGCCACTCAATACATTTAGTTATAATATTTTTTTAAATACTAAATGAGGGGGCACAACTTGCTGGAAATATTTTAAGTTTAATGCTTTTTATTTTCTTGCCCACATACCTAAAATGAAGTGATAGCCGTTTTAGGTTGGTATTTTATGTTGGCGAAACCATATGACAAAACATTCGTTTGCCAATAGCGATTTTTTTGGTTATTTTAATTGTACTAACACTATCATGCAATTAAAAAACCGATAGATAGAGTGTCTGTTTTTATACTAGCCCGTTTTATTCCATACCCCTTATGTGCCCTACAGTAATTCTAAATTATTGTAGGGCTTTTTTGTTATTATTTTTTAACCAGGTATCTTCTCTTAAAAAAAAATTAAAAACTCTGTTCATCAATTTTAAATTTTAATTGATTATTGTTAAACAAATCATTATTTTGTCGATGATTTACAAATTTTAAAACCTAAACCTTTTTTTTATGAACATTAAAAAAGTACTAACTGCAGGTACAGTCGGTGGAGTTTTATTCTTTTTACTCGGCTGGCTTGTTTACGGAATTCTTTTAAAAGATTATTTTTTAAAAAACAACGGTTCAGCTGGGAATTTAGACCGTCCGGAAATACTAATGGTAACGGTGTTACTTGGGAGCCTGTTACAAGGGTATTTATATTCCTACGTTTTTAACAGGGCAAGTGTAACGTCTTTAAAAGATGGAATGATCACCGGCGGTATTCTTGGGTTTTTAATAAGC
>JANPNY010000421.1:0-8535 GCA_031427745.1 Chitinophagaceae bacterium
GAATCGAATTAAGTGCACCGCAGTATCCTGAGGGTCTCAGTCTTACCATACATGCCAAAGGGCTGCAGGGCAATGTAGATATTATCAATGGACTTAACCATTATATCGGGATGAAATCATTGCATAATGAAGACTTTTTTGAATTTACTGCACTGCCTTACTGTATCATATTTTTTGCAGTAGCATTTTTACTGACCGCTGTTATTAACAGGAGAAGATGGTTAAATATTTTGGTAATACTGTTTGTTACATTTGGCATTATCGCCATGATAGATTTTTGGCGATGGGAATATAATTACGGGCACAATCTAAATCCTAATGCCGCCATTATAGTGCCGGGAATGGCTTACCAACCACCACTGATAGGATTTAAACAACTGCTGAATTTTGGTGCATATTCAATACCTGATACAGGAGGCTGGATATTTATTGCAGTAGGCGTTATATCAATAATTTGTTTGGTGCTGGAATGGAGAAAAAACAGGTTTGAAAAGAAAATACATCTTCCTGTTAATCCGGCAATTTTACTTTTTTCTCTCGTATGCCTGAATAGCTGTAACCCCGGACCGCAGGCAATTGTACAGGGAAAAGATAATTGCTCTTTGTGCAAGATGACCATCACAGACCCGAGGTATGGAGCAGAAATACTAACAAAAAAAGGCAAGGTTTATAAGTTTGATGATATGCATTGCCTTTTGTCATTTCTTCACACAAAAGCAATAGAAGATACACAACTAAAAGATGTTTATGTGGTAGATTATACCGGTACACATTCTTTGGTAAAAGTGACTGAAAGTTTTCTATTGCAGGGAGATGAAATACGGGGGCCAATGAATGGAAACATTATTGCATTTAAAGATAAAGACAGTTTGGAAAAGTTAGCTGCACAATTAAAAGGGGTAGCCATTAGCTGGGATCAATTAAACAAATGAAAACTGTACTTATCATAATATGCTGTTGGTGTGCGCAGGCAAATGCCCATGTAATTAAAGTTGGCAATCAACAAACAATTAAATCAATTACTGATGCAATTTCTATAGCAAAATCCGGAGATACCATTTTAGTAGACCAGGGAATTTACAAAGAGAAAAACCTGGTAATTGATAAGCAACTTGTGCTAATAGGAATTAATCACCCTGTACTAGATGGTGAAAAAAAGTACGAAATCATTTCAATCAAATCAGACAGGGTAACGGTAGATGGATTCCTGCTGCAACATACCGGTGTATCAAGCATGACAGATTTTGCAGCCATTAAAATTTACAACAAGCATTATGCAACCATCATCAACAACATTATCAATGATGCATTTTTTGGTATCTATTCCCAGCAAGGAATTAACTGCCTGATTCAAAACAATACACTTACTGCCAATGCAACAGAAGAGCAGCAAAGCGGCAATGGCATTCATTGCTGGAAAAGCGACAGCATGCGCATTATCGGCAATACTATCAGTGGCCACAGGGATGGTATTTACTTTGAGTTTGTAACCAATTCTGTTATCTGGCGAAATAATTCTTTTAAAAACCTTCGTTACGGATTGCATTTTATGTTCTCGAACGACGATGCTTACATTACAAATGTTTTTGAAAATAATGGTGCAGGCGTTGCCGTCATGTTTTCGCATGGCGTTAAAATGTTTAATAATTATTTTAACGAAAACTGGGGCGATGCCTCCTATGGCCTGTTGCTGAAAGAAATTAACGATAGTTATATTGAGAACAATCGCTTTGAAAAAAACACCATGGCTATTTATGCCGAAGGAGCCAACAGAATTCATATGCAAAAGAATGTTTTTAAAAGCAATGGCTGGGCTTTAAAAATTCAGGCAAGTTGTATGGATATTACGTTGCAACAAAACAATTTTATTGGCAATACATTTGATGTTGGCACCAATGGTTCGCTGGTAATGAATACGTTTAATAATAACTACTGGGATAAATATGAAGGCTACGATTTAAACCACGACAATAACGGGGATGTGCCCTACAGACCGATAAGTATGTACAGCATGATCATTGAAAAAAATCCGCCTGCCATGATTTTATTTCACAGTCTGATTACCACGCTAATGGACAAATCGGAAAAAGTTATCCCAAGTCTTACACCCGAAAATCTAAAAGATGAACATCCACTAATGAAATCAATACCGCTATGATTATTGCCAACAATATCAACAAACAATTTGGAAAACTAAAGGCACTCAACAACGTAAGTGTGACCTGTAACAAAGGTGAGTGCATTGGGTTGATTGGCCCTAACGGATGCGGTAAAACCACCTTAATAAAATCAATTTTAGGAATGGTGGTTTGCAACAGCGGCTTTATTACTTTCAACGGCAAAAATATATTGCACGAATGGCAGTACCGGTCTACAATTGGCTATATGCCACAAACAGGCCGTTACCCGGAAAGCATGACCATTGGACAAGTACTTGATATGATGAAGGATATCCGGAAAAATAAGGATACACAGCTTGATGAAGAACTGGTTAATAAATTTGAACTAAAAAGTTTGCTGAATAAACGCATGCGTACTTTATCCGGCGGCACCATGCAAAAGGTTAGTGCTGCACTGGCATTTTTATTCAACCCCGATGTGTTGATTTTAGATGAACCCACGGCCGGACTTGATCCGGTATCAGCCGAAATCCTGAAAGAAAAAATCATTACAGAAAAAGCAAAAGGCAAATTGATTTTAATTACATCACACATACTAAGTGAGTTGGACGAATTGGTAACACAGGTAATTTATATGCAGGATGGCCAACTGATTTTTCATAAATCAATCGATGAGTTAAGGGCAGATACTGGCCACCAAAAATTATCCAAAGCCATTGCATCCGTCATGTTAAACAACCGGTAATGAAAAAAATCATAAAATATGTATTCATAGATATCCTTCGCAATAAAATAGTGCTGGCATACACGCTGTTTCTTTTATTACTATCATTGAGTATTTTTAACCTGGAAGATAACAGTGCCAAGGGACTGCTCAGTTTGCTCAACATTGTTCTGATTATTGTTCCATTGGTAAGTATTTTATTCGCCTCCATTTATGTATATAACAGTGCAGAGTTTTTAGAGTTACTGGTAAGTCAGCCGTTAAAACGAAACAGCATTTGGCTTAGTATTTTTATTGGACTCGCCTGTTCCCTTGCCCTCGCATTTTTTGTTGGCGTGGGTATTCCCGTGTTGCTGTATGAATTATCTGCAACCGGCATTACCATGCTGTTAGTAGGTGTATTGCTAACAATTATTTTTGTTGCGATTGCAATGCTGGCAACCGTAAAAACAAGGGATAAAGCCAAGGGCATAGGTGTTGCTATTTTATTGTGGCTGTATTTCTCCGTTTTATTCGACGGGTTGGTATTGTTCCTCCTATTTCAGTTTGCAGATTATCCATTGGAAAAAGCGATGATTGGTATTAGCGCATTAAATCCCATTGACCTTAGCAGGATTTTGGTTTTGTTAAAGATGGATGTATCGGCATTAATGGGCTATACAGGCGCTGTTTTCAAAGATTTTTTTGGAACCACCATTGGCTTAATTATTGCAATATTGGTGTTGATATTTTGGTCAATAATTCCTGTTTGGCTTTCTGTAAGAAAATTTAACCGAAAAGATTTGTGAGTGTAACAAGCCACTTAAATTTATTATTCCCACTGCACTCCGGCAGAAGTTTAATTTTAATAGGCCTTAATTGCTAACCCAATTGTAGCCACATTTAAAATAATCAAAAAGCATCACATGAAAAGACATGAAACCCTTGCACCGCTATCCAGAGAGCATCATGGAGCATTGATACTGGCGCAATTAATTAAAAGAAATGCACCGGAATACAAAGGACTGCCCGCCACCATCAGCGATAAAGTGGTATATGCCATCAATTACTACAAAAAAGAATTAAAAGCCCATTTTAAAAAAGAAGAAATTTTATTAAAGCAGGTTAAAACTTTGCATCCTTCAATTGCAGTAATTGCTGATGAAATAGTTGCTGAACATGCGCTGCTGAAAACCTTGTTTCTTTCTTTGAGTGATACGTTCGATCCCGAAGCCATTTTGAACGAATTGGGGAACGAACTGGATGCCCATATCCGTAAAGAAGAAAGAGTTTTATTTCCACTGATACAGGAGCATTGCACAGAAGATATGTTACAAAAAATACTGCCTTTACTGGCGTAAAAAAATAACATGAAAAAAGATATTGAAACCCGGGCCGACATTGAATTGTTGATTAGAAGTTTTTATAAAAAAGTAAAAACAGATGTAACCATCGGCTATATCTTTACGGATATCTTCCATGTAAATTGGGAGAGGCATTTTCCCGTAATGTTTGATTTTTGGGAAAATGTATTGTTCTTTACCGGTGGGTACAATGGCAACCCGTTACAAATTCATCAGCATATAAATAAGGTGGTGCCTTTAAGAGCTGCTCACTTCAATCAATGGAACAAACTTTTTGCCGAAACGGTAGATGAATTATTTGACGGCACAAAAGCCACGCTTGCCAAACAAAGAGCACTGAGCATATCAACTGTAATGCAGGTTAAAATATTGAATGCTGGATTATTAAATCAGCCAAAAGTTTGATTTGTTAATTTTTTTTAAAGCAGCCAGTAACCATTCAATTTAGTTTCAGCATAAACTGAACAGATTCCTTAATTCAACCTGTTAATTTTATTGAAGCTGATAATCCGTCGTTTCTTAAAGCCCAGGTATTCATACATACTTATAGCTCTGAGATTTTTTTGCCCGGTGTGCAGAAAGGGAATATTTCCTGCGGCCAGATTTTTATTAACAACCTTTGCTACCAATTGCTGGGCATAGGTTCGGCCTGTAAATGCAGGATGTGTAACAACTGCACTAACTTCTGTTAATCCATTTAATCGAATCCGCTCCCCTGCCATTGCTAGCAGCTCGTTGTTGTCCGTTATCCCGTAATAATCACCCATAAGCCTTGTATCATATTTGTAATATCCCGGCATCACCAGTTGAGTTAATGCGGCCATTTGATCCGCTTCTTTTTCATGCAACTGAACAATGTTAGCACTCGTATTAATGCTGATTTCAGCAGTACATATCATCTGTAAACAAACAATGGTTCTTTCAATCAAATAATTGGAGGGTAGTTCACTCATTTCACCAATGATAAAAAAGGATTCATTTGGATCAATCAACTTGTCCAGATGCTTTAGCCCATTAATATTTGATGTATCCCATGCAGCAAAAGCAACGATGTTTTTTTGATAACATTTTAGTCCATCTATCCCGATGGCGAAATTTTTATGTGTTTCATGCAAGCCATACCAGGCAGGATTATCCAGTTTATAAAATTGGTCCGTCATTAAAGTATAAAGTTGTTGAATAAGTTGCAGCAGATGATCTGCTTGCGAATGTTTTACGAAATTAGGTAATAATATAAGTTTTTAGTTAAGCTGTTGTTTCAGTACCAGCCATTTTTTGTCGCCCTTTAATAAGAAAATGGCAAAGTGAATTTGGGAAGAATAAGTAAATAAAGCGGCTACATCAACGGGTAATAAAGTTGGTCTTTATTCAGCAGATCGTTGTACTATCAAAGCATTCATTGCAGTAACCTATTAACAAAACTGCTTTATAAAAATTTGAAATTAGTTAACGACAAACTTCCAGAAATCTTTATTAATAGCTGCTCATTCTTTTCATTTTTTATTAAATCTGAAACATTTTAACAAAAGAGTTTTTAAAATTATCTTAGGTTTTGAGTTACTTTTGCAAGCGAATTTTTTGGTAAGGCATTGCTCTACCTAAAACACTAAAACAAAAAATAATAAAAATGGAAAAAGAAACAGGTCAAAGCGTATTAGCGCATGTGAACGAGCCAGGCAGTGCGGCCAAATGCCCCTTTTCTGGCGGAGTGATAAAACAAAGTGCTGGCAGCGGTACAAGAAATCGTGACTGGTGGCCAAATCAGTTAAAATTAAATATCCTACGACAACATTCTTCTTTGTCTAACCCAATGGGTGAAGGATTTGATTATGGCGCAGAGTTTAAAACCCTCGATCTCGAAGCAGTAAAGAAAGACATCGCTGAATTGATGACAACATCTCAAGATTGGTGGCCGGCCGATTTCGGTCACTATGGTCCGTTTTTTATCCGGATGGCGTGGCATAGTGCAGGCACGTATCGAATTGCAGATGGCCGTGGCGGTGCTGGCACAGGTACCCAACGTTATGCTCCACTCAGCAGTTGGCCCGACAATGTTAACCTTGATAAGGCACGGCAGTTGCTTTGGCCTGTTAAGAAGAAATATGGCAAAAAGCTTTCCTGGGCCGACCTGATGGTCCTCACCGGCAATTGTGCCCTTGAGTCGATGGGTTTAAAACCTTTTGGTTTTGGTGGTGGAAGGGAAGATGTGTGGGAACCGCAAGAAGATGTTTACTGGGGTAGCGAAAAAGAATGGTTGGGCGATAACCGCTATACAGGCGACAGGGAGCTGGAGAATCCATTAGGTGCTGTTCAGATGGGTCTAATTTATGTAAATCCGGAAGGGCCTAATGGCAATCCTGATCCGCTGCAATCTGCCCGTGATATCCGGGAAACCTTTGGCCGCATGGCCATGAATGACTATGAAACGGTGGCATTAATTGCAGGTGGCCATACATTTGGCAAAACGCATGGTGCTGCAGATCCCGGCAAATATGTTGGCAAAGAACCAGCAGCAGCCGGTATTGAAGAGCAAGGCTTCGGCTGGAAAAATTCATTCGGCACCGGCAATGCAGGCGATACTATTACCAGCGGTCTGGAAGTAACATGGACTACAACACCCACCCAGTGGAGCAATAATTATTTTGAGAATTTATTTAACTATGAATGGGAACTTACTAAAAGTCCGGCTGGTGCCCATCAATGGCAACCAAAAGATGGTGCAGGTGAAGGAACAGTTCCCCATGCCCATGACGCCAGCAAAAGGCATGCACCCATGATGCTTACCACTGATATTGCGTTGAGAGTTGACCCGGCTTATGAAAAAGTTTCACGCCACTTTTTTGAGCATCCGGATGAACTTGCCGATGCTTTTGCCCGTGCATGGTTTAAGCTAACACACAGGGATATGGGGCCACGTGTACGCTACCTTGGTGCAGATGTGCCGGCGGAAGTGTTGATATGGCAAGACCCGATTCCCGAAACTAATAATGAACCAATTAGCGATGCAGATATTGCTATATTAAAAAGTAAAATTTTAGAATCCGGACTAACTGTTTCCGAACTGGTATCAACTGCCTGGGCATCTGCATCCACGTTCCGTGGGTCGGATAAACGTGGTGGCGCCAATGGTGCACGTATTCGTTTGGCTCCGCAAAAAGACTGGGAAGCAAACAACCCGGCCCAACTTGCGAAAGTATTAGAAACACTTACCGGCATTCAAACAGCATTTAACAACGGCGGCAAAAATGTTTCTATTGCAGATCTGATTGTATTGGGTGGATGTGCAGGAATTGAAAAGGCGGCATATAACGCTGGACAGACTGTAACCGTGTCGTTTACTCCCGGCCGGGGCGATGCATCTCAAGAGCAAACTGACGTGGCATCATTTGCGGTATTGGAACCGGGCGCTGATGGATTCCGCAATTATTTAAAGGATACGCATACTGCTTCAGCAGAAGAACTACTGATCGATAAAGCACAATTACTTACGCTCACTGCACCTGAACTTACTGTGTTGGTAGGTGGTTTGCGGGTGTTGAACGCTAACTTCGATCAATCTAAACACGGCGTATTTACCAGTCGTCCGGAAGCACTCACCAACGATTTCTTTTTGAACTTGCTGGATATGAATACTACCTGGAAAGCTGCCTCTGATTCTCAACAATTGTTTTGGGGACATGATCGCAAAAGCGGTGAACTAAAATGGACGGGAACCCGTGTTGATCTAATCTTTGGTTCCAATGCAGAGCTTCGTGGTATTGCTGAAGTATATGGTTGTGAGGACTCAAAAGAAAAGTTTGTACAGGACTTTATTGCAGCATGGACCAAGGTGATGAACCTGGACAGGTTCGACCTGGCTTAATTTTACATCTGCATTATTTTATAGTAAGAGGTGGTCTGGCAACAGGCTGCCTTTTTTTATGTGCTTTATAATTTTAGCTCTCATTAAACACAGTTAAAGAATAAAATCCTACGGAGAATAATTGATTCATAATTTGCCTCGTTTAGTCCGCTCCGATGCTCTCTCAAATTTAGGAGTTCCCAGCCGAGTCTCCACGATGAGCCATGCAGCAAAGCCGTGGGACTCTCGCTATTCAGGGAAGCTGTTTAAATTGATAAATACAAGTACCCGGCTAAATTGCGGCGGGTTCAGCAAAACAAATTGCCCACAGCACGGAAACCCGCCTGGGAAATCTTTAATTTATGGAGTGGGAGGTTTTTATTCTGCTCCAAGTCTCTCCCAAATTTAGGAGTTCCCAGCCGAGTCTCCACGGTTAGCCATGCAGCAAAGCCGTGGGACTCGGCTTTGTTCAGAAAACCTGTTTAAATCTATATCATCCAATTCCCG
>JANPNY010000422.1:0-5984 GCA_031427745.1 Chitinophagaceae bacterium
CTACAACAAGGGCCCTGTTAGATGATATACAAGATATAAAATACAAAGAATGGCAGGGGAAATATGGTAAGTGATTCAAATGAATTTATAAATATGGAATTAAACAGCAGGATAAAAATACAGGTTCGCTTTAATGAGGCAGATCCGTTGGGGATCGTTTGGCACGGGCATTACATCCGCTACTTTGAAGATGGAAGAGAAACCTTTGGAAACATACATGGCCTGGGTTACCTGGAAGTATACAAGCAGGGTTTTGTAATTCCCATTGTAAGTGTACAGTGCGATTATAAACGTTCTTTGCGATATGGAGATGCAGTTATTGTAGAAACAAAGTACATACCCTGCGAAGCCGCAAAAATGAAATTCACTTATCGCCTGTTTAATGATGCAACTAATGAATTGGTAGCAACTGGTACAACCATACAGGTTTTTTTAGAAAAAGAATCATCTACACTTCAATTAACTAATCCCCCGTTTTTTGAAAATTGGAAAATGAAGAATGGCTTGGTTTAATAAAAAATAATGAAAGATGTTTTTATAACTTCAGATAATATTCTATCTCCGATAGGTTTAACAACCGCTGATAATTTTGCGCAGCTCAAACAATTGGTTTCAGGTGTAAAAAAACAAAGCAACACTTCTTTTTCTGAAGTGCCTTTTTATGCTTCTTTATTTAATGATACCAATTTTTATTTTAGGGAACCCATTAATCAATCATATACTAAATTTGAAAAAATACTAATTGCATCTATCAATGATGCCTTACAGAAAAGCCGTATTGATACAGCTGATGAGAAGTCTGTACTTATTATTTCTTCCACAAAAGGAAATATAAGCCTGCTTGAAACAGAAACTTACAACAAAGACCTGGAAAACAGAATTTCATTATCTGCTTCGGCAAAATTAGTGGCTGAATATTTTCACTTTACCAATAAGCCTATTGTAATTTCAAATGCATGCATCTCTGGTTTGCTGGCAATTATTACAGGCATGCGTTTAATTCAATCGGGACAATACGAAAATGCAGTAATTGCCGGTGCAGATGTTATTTCAAAATTTGTGTTATCTGGTTTTCAATCTTTCCAGGCTATCAGTAACGATAAATGCAAACCGTTTGATGCAGCCAGGAAAGGAATAAATTTAGGCGAAGGAGCAGCCACCATTATTCTCAGCTCCAATAAAAAAAGCAGCCTGGGAATAAAAATTTCAGGCGGCTCAGTCAGTAACGATGCAAACCATATTTCCGGGCCATCCCGTACAGGCGAAGAACTGAATTTTGCCATCACAAAATCTATGAAAGAGGCCAATCTTTCTGTCGCGGAAATTGACTTTATTTCAGCACATGGTACAGCCACGATTTTTAATGACGAGATGGAAGCCAATGCCATCACGCTAGCTAATATGCAGCATGTGCCGGTAAATAGTCTAAAGGGCTATTATGGTCATACTTTAGGAGCAGCAGGTATTATTGAATCTATTGTATCAATGTATTTACTACATGAAAACCTGGTTTTACCAACCCTTGGTTTTGAAAATCCGGGAGTAACAAAGCCAATAAATGTTTGTACTTCATTGTATAAAACTCCTTTACAAAATTGCTTAAAAACAGCTTCTGGTTTTGGAGGTTGCAATGCTGCGATAGTAATAAGTAAACAATAATTTTAAGCAATTAAATTAAAATAAAATTTTTAGATGATTTTTTTCAGCAAGGATAATAAATCAGCGCTTGAGGCAAAAGAGGCAGCACAATGGATCGCTTTTGGCCCGGTCATTTTTCAGGCAGCAAGGGTTCTTAGAAACACAGGGATTTTAACAATTATTGAAGATGCAGATTCAGCAGGAATAGCAATTGAAGCCATTGCAGAAAACGCAAAACTTCCTGTATACGGTGTAAGGGTTTTACTTGAATCAGGATTAAGCACGGGGCTTGTACTCATCAACGACAATAAATATACGTTGGGAAAAACAGGGTATTTTATTTTACATGATCCTCTGACAATAACCAATATGGATTTTGTTCAGGATGTAAATTACAAAGGGCTTTTTTATTTGGAAGAGAGTATCAAAACCGGCAAACCGGAAGGGCTAAAAGAATTTGGTGATTGGCAAACCATTTACGAAGGCTTATCACAATTGCCGGAGCAGGTACAAAAAAGCTGGTTTGCTTTTGATCATTTTTTTTCTGATAATGCTTTTCCACTTGTTTTGCCACAAGTATATAAAAATGGCGTAAAAAATATTTTGGATATTGGTGGCAATACCGGGAAATGGGCAATTGCGTCTACCAGCTATTCACCCGATATTCATATCACTATCATGGATTTGCCCGGTCAGTTAAATGTGGCAAAAACAAAAATTGAAGTGCTTGAGCTAAGCGAAAGAGTTTCTTTTTTACCCGTAAATATTTTAGATGAAACTGTAAAATTCCCCAAAGGATTTGACGTAATTTGGATGAGCCAGTTTTTAGATTGTTTTTCTGAAACGGAAATTATTTCTATTTTAAAAAGATGTTATGATGCCCTGGATGAAAATGCACAGGTAATAATTTTAGAACCATTCTGGGACAGGCAAAAGTTTGAAATTGCGGCGTTTTGCCTACAGCAAACATCGCTTTATTTTACAGCATTGGCCAATGGCACAAGTCAAATGTATAGTGCTGAAACTTTTTTAAAATGTATTGACGAAGCAGGTTTTAATATTATAGAACAGGTAGACAATATTGGCATAAGCCAAACTTTATTAAAATGTAAAAAAAGATAACCTTTAAAAAAAGCCAATGATAACCGAAAAAGTAGATGTGCTTGTAATTGGCGCCGGCCCTTCCGGAACAGTTGCGGCTTCTATAATTAACAAAGCCGGATTTAGCGTAAAAATTGTAGAGAAATTAAAATTCCCTCGCTTTGTAATTGGCGAAAGCTTATTGCCACGCTGCATGGAAGCATTGACAGAAGCTGGATTTGTAGAAGCAGTAAAAGCAGCAGGCTTCCAGGAAAAATTTGGGGCCAAGTTTGTAAAAAATGGTAAGGTGTGCGATTACTTTTTTGCTGACCAGTTTACTTCCGGATGGAACTGGACATGGCAGGTACCAAGAGAGGAGTTTGATAAAATTCTTGCTGACACGGTAGAAAAAATGGGTGTGCCTGTTTGTTATGAAACTACGGTAATCGGTATTGAATTTAACGGCTCAGATTCAGTAACGACTGTGAAAGATCGGGAAGGAAATAAATCACAAATTGAAGCCAGGTTTATTGTTGATGGAAGCGGTTATGGACGGGTAATACCACGTTTGTTCAACCTGGATAAACCTTCTAACCTTACTCCCCGTAAAACGTTGTTTACGCATGTGGCCGATAAAAACCGTTCGATGGATGATGAGCCCAATCGCATCACCATCATTGTACATCAACAAGGAATATGGATTTGGGTGATCCCTTTTTCAAATGGAAATACATCGGTTGGTTTTGTGGGCGATCCCGATTTTTTTAAACAACTGCAAGGTAGCAATGAAGAACAACTAAGGGCACTGATAGCAACGGAACCCTACCTGAGCGATCGTTTAAAAGATGTGGAAATGATTTTTGAACCGAAGGTGTTGGAATCCTGGTCAGCCAGCTCTTCCACATTCCATGGTGATGGATTTGTGCTTACAGGCAATGTAACAGAATTCCTGGATCCTGTTTTTTCATCAGGCGTTACATTGGCTACAGTATCCAGCCAGCTTGCGGCGCATTTGGTTATTCGCAGGCTCAACGGAGAAAATATAGATTGGCATAAAGAATACACCGAACCCATAATGCAGGGCGTAGATACTTTTCGTTCGTATGTAATGGCATGGTACGAGGGTACGCTTGACACTATTTTCTTTGCAGATAACCAGGTACCCAAAACAAAAAGCATGATATGTTCTGTATTGGCCGGGTATGTTTGGGATGACTCTAATCCTTATGTAAAAGATCATAAAACGGCCTTGCAGAAACTGGCACGTACAATAGAGTTGAGAGATTTGCTTATTGAATAATAACCGTTTAATTATTTAAAAAATATTGTTAGTAGATAAACATATCACTGCCAGTTGTATAATCAGCAACCATGCTGTTTATAAAGATGCTGAAAAAGTATTTGAAAATCAGGAAGCTGCTGTACCAGATTTCCTGTCTTCCCTTTATCGTCATCTTGATATAAAGTATCCTAAGTTTTATAAAATGGATAACCTGAGTAAACTGGGCTGGCTGGCTGCTGAAATTTTATTGAAAGATAGTTTTAACGCCGATAAGTATAAAGCCGAAGATATAGGGGTTGTTTTAGCAAACACCAATAGCAGTTTGGATACCGATATTAAATACTATGACACTGCAAAAGACATTGCCAGCCCGGCATTATTTGTTTATACATTGCCCAATATTGTAATCGGCGAAATTTGTATCCGGCATCATTTTAAAGGAGAGAATGCTTTTTTTATATGTGAGCAATTTGACGGGGAATTTATAGAACAATATGTAACTAACCTGATTAATAATAATATCTTGCAGGCTTGCATTTGTGGCTGGGTAGAGTTATTGAACGATCAGTATAAAACAGTATTGTTTTTGGTTGAAAAAGAGCCGTCACCCGGCTCAATGCTTTTTACAAATGAAAATATTAATAAAACCTATCAGTTAGAAAATGGATAACCTTATGTTAGATCTGAAAAAACAGATCATTGCCCAATTAAATTTACAGGATGTAAAGCCGCAAGATATTGCAGATGATCAACCCTTGTTTGTAGATGGTCTTGGATTGGATTCAATCGACGCACTGGAGCTGATTGTTTTATTGCAGCAGAGTTATAAAATCAAATTGTCCAATGCAGATGATGGTCCAAAAGTATTTCGTTCCGTAAAAACAATGGCCGAGTATATAACTGCCCACCGGGCCCAGAATGTATAAATGATGAGCGAACTTGTTTTTGTTGCCGGCACAGGAATAATTTCGGCTATTGGTAACAATACTGCCGAATGCCTGGATGCATTGCAAAACGGCCGGGCAGGAATAGGACACATGCAGTACTTCGACTCTGTACACCGGCAAAAAATCCCTGTTGCCGAGGTTAAGCTGGATAATGATGCACTTGCAAAATTGGCTGGATTACCTAACACAAAAAGCCGCACTGCATTGTTAAGCATGGTTGCTGCAAAAGAAGCGCTGGATAGTGCAGGCATCAAAAATATTGCTGCATTGCGTACAGGATTTATTTCTGCCAATTCTGTTGGTGGCATGGATAAAACTGAAAAGTTTTTTGCTGAATTTCTTTCCGACAATCAAAGAGGCAGATTGCGTGATGTGGTGCATCATGAGTGTGGCAGTGTTACCGAACTGGTGGCAGATCAATTGGGGATTAAAGACTATGTTACTACTATCAGCACCGCCTGTTCATCTTCTGCCAATGCTATTTTTTTTGGTGCCAGGTTAATAAAAAATAATATGCTCGATGTGGTAGTTGCAGGGGGTACAGATGCACTCACCAAATTTACCCTCAATGGCTTTAATACTTTAATGATATTAGATGAACAATTTTGCCAACCTTTTGATGAGAACCGCAGAGGACTGAATTTGGGAGAAGGCGCTGGTTATATTGTATTGGTATCAGAAAAAGTAGCCGCTTCATTAAGTAAAAAACCTGCAGTTACATTGAGTGGATATTGCAATGCAAATGATGCCTATCACCAGACAGCGTCTTCGCCAGATGGCAATGGTTCTTTTTTAGCCATGAGCGGCGCATTAAAAAAAAGTGGCTTGCTGCCGCAAGATATTGATTACATCAATTTACATGGTACCGGTACCCAAAATAACGACATTGCAGAAGGCACTGCTATCAAAAGATTATTCAATTTGAATTATCCAAAAATGAGTTCTACCAAAGCATTTACCGGCCATACACTGGGGGCAAGCGGAGGAATAGAAGCCGTATTTTCAACACTGGCAATTCAGGAGGGAATAATTTATCC
>JANPNY010000423.1:0-8224 GCA_031427745.1 Chitinophagaceae bacterium
AATAATTATTTCATGTTGCTGAAACGGAAGTAAAAAAAAACCACTTGCAATCAATATAATTAATGCAGGTATTGCATTTAATGTAAGTGCCACAGCAGTTATTTGTAAAGACGGAATATCAGTTAAATATTTTGTAACCATATTCAAATTGACGGCATACATAATGGTGGCCATTACAACAAAGGATACATACAACAGGTGGTTGCTTTCCTCCATATTGCCCTTACTTAACACCAGCAAAACACTGCCAGCAAAAGCAATAGCAGTGCCTGCAATTTTGTTGTTTCCGGTGGCGGCTTTAAAAAAAACTGTACCAATTACAATTACAAAAACGGGTGTAAGTGCATTTAGCATACCGGCTAAAGAACTATCTATTCCGTTTTCTGCTAAACAAAATAAAAACGCAGGCAACAGGCTTCCCAGCATACCTGATAAAAAAACCAGTTTTATTTTGGCTCGAGGGATTTTTTTAAATGCGCCAATGGCAATTGGCAACAATACAATACCAGACGATGCAATTCTGATGGCGGCAACCTGGTAAGGACTCAGGTGATTGTTCAACCCTATTTTCATTAAAATAAAACTGCTGCCCCAAATTACAGAGAGTGCAATAAACAATAACCAGTCCACTAATTTTTTTTCCAAGCCGCAAAGTTGTTGATATTACCTTGTTATTTATTCTTTTTAAATTATTTTATTTTATTTTACGTTTACAATTCTCTATTCATTCAAAACCTAAAACATTGTTCTATGGCATTAATTAAAGAATTTAAAGAATTTGCATTAAAAGGCAACATCGTTGATTTGGCCGTTGCGGTTATAATTGGCGGCGCATTTGGAGCAATAATTTCATCGATGGTAGACGATGTTATTACTCCCCTTATACTTACCCCGGCATTAAAAGCTGCACACGTAGAAGACATTGGCAAACTGGTATGGGGTGCAGTAAAAATCGGTTCATTTTTATCTGCTGTTATCAAATTCTTTATGATTGCGGTTTGTCTTTTTGCAATAATTAAAGTGGTAAACAGTACTAAAAAGAAGGAAGTTGAAGCACCTCCTGCAGAACCATCTTCTACGGATAAATTACTGATTGAAATAAGGGACGCTTTAAAGAAATAAAAAATATTTTCTATTTTCGTCACGGCTATCAGGAGGATAGCCGTTTTTTTCAATCGATATTATCAAACTAATATGAAAACCTTATGTAGCCTTTGTGCTATTGCTTTAACTGCTTTGCAATTAAATGCCCAGAATAAAACTGTAAAGGAATTAAAAGCTGCAGTAGCAACAACTCTCCAAACAGATACCTCCAAAAAGGCAAATAAAAATGGTTGGATTTATGGTGCCAACTTAAATTTTAGTCTCACACAAGTGGGCAACAGCAACTGGATTGCCGCAGGCGGAGATAAATTTTCTTTGTCTACAGCTGTTGCTGTAAATGTTTTTGCCAATAGAAAATGGGGAAGAAAAACATGGGATAACATACTCGATTTTAATTATGGCCTGATAAATACCACCACGTTAGGTTTTCGTAAAGTAAATGACCGGCTGGACTTTATCTCCAAGTATGGATATATGCCGCTTAAATGGAAAAAAGTTAGTATAACAGCATTAGCACAGTTTCGTTCTCAATTAACCAGTGGTTACGAATATGACTACAAAGGGACCACAGAAAAAAGGAGAAACTCTGGCTTTTTTGCACCTGCGTATATTACGGTTGCACCCGGCGTTGAGTGGAAACCTAATGCATGGCTTTCTGTTTTTGGTTCTCCGGCTTCTGCCAGGTGGACAATTGCTTCCAATCGACCATACAGCTACTTAGGACAGGGCGGTATTTTTAATGGGCAAACAGAAACGCCATTAGCTACTTTATATGGCGTAGATCCGGTCGATCCAATTCGTTCTGAATTCGGTGCTTTTGTAACCGCTACTGTTAAAAAAGATATCTTTAAAACGGTAGGTTATTATAGTAAGCTGGACTTGTACAGCAATTATCTGAAAAATCCTCAAAACGTTGATGTATTCTGGACTAACCAGTTTAAAATAAAAATCGGCAAATTTTTCAATGTAAGTTATCAATTGGATATGTTGTATGATGATGATGTAAAAAATCCGGAAAGGCCTTCGAGCGCATTGGGTTTGCAGCTATTATCCACATTCGGCGTTGGCTTTGCTTACAAGTTATAAATCTTCTTTTCTTATCAATATATTTGCGGCTCGCCTGGTAAAAACAGGGGAGATTTTTTTATCATTTAATTAATGACACATTGAATACCTCTTCTTACCAAATTAAATTAGACCAGTTTGAAGGTCCTTTCGATTTGTTACTTTTCTTTATCGAAAGAGATGAACTTGATATATATAATATTCCCATTACAAAAATTACCAACGATTTTTTAGACTTTATTCACCAGTCAGAAAAATTAAATATTGAACTGAGTAGCGAATTTATTTTGTTTATCAGCACCCTGATGCGGATTAAAGCCAAGATGCTGATACCTCGAAAAGAAATTGATGCTCAGGGTAACGAAATAGATCCCCGCCAGGAATTGATTGAGAAAATACTGGAATACAAACGCTTTAAAGAAGCCTCCGTAAAAATGGCCGAACTGGAAGAAACCAGGCTGCTGATGTTTAAAAGAGGCAATCTTCATAAAGAACTGGTACAAATAGGAGAGGAGGCTGGTGAAGGAACCGAGATACAGGCTGTTACACTGTTTAAGCTGATGAAGGCTTTTGAGAAAGTAGCACAAAGGCTGCATGAGAGAAACAATAAACCGGTTCATACCGTTGAGCAGTACAATTACACAATGGAAGAATGCAGAGATTATATGCTTGCGCATTGCAGGGAAGCCAAAACTTCTTCTTTCGAAAAAATATTTGAAGTGTGCGAATCAAGGATACATGCACTATTCCTGTTTTTAAATTTGCTCGAATTATCGCAGCAACGTTTTTTACTTATTTCAACTGGTGAAGGGCGCAACAATTTTATAGTGGAGTACAACGAAAACCGGGAAGACGACACATCTCAGCCGTTAGACTATAATGAAATGACCAGTTTTAAATAATGGGGCGTGCAATTATAAATCATCGCTTTAATTATAAAACTGTGGGAGATGATAAACCACCAACGGCTGATTGCCCAGGCTGATATATCCATCAGCCAGCTACAACGTGAAATGCGAATTATTTTTTTATCCCGGAACCCCGGGCTTTTTTTTGCTAATTTGTCAGGAATTAAATTTGGCTTTTATTTTGATGTTTAAACATTAATTAAAACAATTACAATGAAAACAAACTTATTTAAAGCCTCGGACAGGGGCAGTGCTGATTATGGATGGCTAAAGCCAAACTATTATTTCAGCTTTAGTCAATATCATAATCCTGCAAAAGTTCATTTTGGTTTATTAAGGGTATTAAACGATGATTTTATTGCCGGGGGAGGAAAGTTCCAAACACATCCGCACGAAAATATGGAAATTGTAACCATACCTTTTACCGGTGCGTTGCATCACAAGGATAGCACCGGGGGAGAAGGCGTTATAAAAGCCGGCGATATTCAAATTATGAGCGCAGGTACCGGCGTACAGCATTCCGAAGCCAATGCTTCTGAAACTGATCCGGTTACGCTGTTTCAAGTTTGGGTGTTCCCTAAAGTAAACAATATTAAGCCGAGGTACGATCAGCGGAACTTTGATGTAAATGATCGCAATAACAAATGGCAAATAGTAGTATCGCCCAAAGAAGAAGACGCCGCTTTATGGATTAACCAGGATGCCCGTTTTTCACTTACAAAGCTGGATGGCGGCAATGCATTAACGTACGAAAATGCATTTACAGGAAACGGCGTTTTTTTAGTTGTTATAAACGGCGCTGTAAAAGTGAACGATATTGAGTTGGGTAAAAGGGATGCTGTAGGTATTTACGATACCAATTCTTTCACTATCAATGCAAGTGAAGATGCTGAATTGCTGGCAATTGAAATTCCTATGAACTAAAAATGAAAGGGACCCAGTAGCTTATATTGCTGACATTGTCTGTGAACTTTTCTGAAAAAAGGATATCTTTTGCAGGAATAAAAAATTAGCTGTATTTATGTGCATTGTTTAATATATCTACAACTGCCATGAATACAGCTTCAACAATTAACAAACGAATTGATGTAGTAGATGCCTTAAGGGGTTTTGCCTTATTTGGTATTATCATTGCCCATATGGCCAACCAGTATTACGCCGGTTGGCCACCTCCCGGGCACGAAAACATGGCTGTAAAAAACAGCTTTGATGGCTTTTTGCAAACCTTTCATGATATACTTATTGTAAGTAAATTTTATACAATTTTCTCTTTTTTATTCGGGTTAAGTTTTGGTATACAATTGCTACGCTCAAAAGAAAAAGGTAGCTCCTTTTTAGTGCGGTTTTCGTGGAGATTATTGTTGCTTTTCTTGATTGGTTTTGTCAATCATATTCATTATCGCGGCGACATACTCACCATCTATGCTGTGTTGGGATTTTTTCTTTTACTTTTTTACAAAACCGGCAACAGGGCATTGTTGTTCTGGTCTTTCTTTTTTATTTTGAATATGCCTGGTTATATATTCAGAACCATCGATTATGTAAAAAGCCTGCAAAAACCTGTCGGTACAACTCAATCTAGCGGCATGCCTGATGGCTTTGACATGAAAAAAATGCAGGCAGAGGCTACCTTATATTTCGATATGGTGAAAAAAGGGGATTATACAGGTATCATAAAAACCAATATCACTAAAGAATTTGCCAATAAAATGGCCTTCCAGGTTTTTTCAGGAAGGCTAAGTGTAACCCTTGGGCTGTTTATATTGGGATTGTACGTGGCCAAGCGAAGGATATTTGAAGATATCCGGGAGCATCTTCCCGGCATAAAAAGATGGCTTTGGGGCACAGCCATTTTTTGTATTTCTATGATTGCCCTTTATTTCACCCTAGGTGAAAAACTATTTCAAATTACAGGGCTGGGGGGATTGATATTGTCGTTTTTAGCCGACGCTTTTAGCCCTGCACTTTCGATGGTATATGTCGCCGGATTTATTTTGCTGTTTCAAAAAACCGGCTGGCAAAAAAGAATGTTGAACCTTGCTCCGTTGGGCAGGATGGGGTTAACCACCTACATAATGCAGACGATGATTGGTGTCCTGCTTTTTTACGGTTATGGATTCAATCAATTGGATGTAATTGGTAATAGCACAACCTTTGCCATAGGTACAGTTGTTTTTATCATCCAGGTATATTTCAGCAAATGGTGGATGAAATACTTCTATTATGGGCCTTTTGAATGGTTTTGGCGTAGCGCAACTTATTTAAAACAGCAGCCTTTTAAACGAGCAACACTTTAATGACAAACGTAAAATTTTTAACCAGCAAGAAAAAGCAAATACCTAGTTTTGATAATCACGAAGGAAGTTGCTGCATCCTCCTGATATTATTTTTATAAGATCATTAAAAAAACGCTGCTACATGCAAAAGAAAATAGTGTTTATGCTGCTATGTATTTCGTTAACGCATAGCATGGTAAAAGCACAGATAAAAAGTCAAGAGGGTGGTGAGCAATACCGGCCACAAATTCATTTTACGCCAAAAGCGCATTGGATGAACGACCCTAACGGAATGGTTTTTTATAAAGGCGTTTATCATTTGTTTTTTCAATATTACCCGGATGGCTCCGTGTGGGGCCCCATGCATTGGGCACACGCCACCAGTAAGGATTTGCTGCATTGGGCTGAGCAGCCAATTGCTTTGTATCCGGACAGTTTAGGCTTGATTTTTTCAGGCAGTGCGGTGGTGGATAAAAATAACACATCCGGGTTGGGCAAAAACGGGAAAATGCCCCTGGTAGCTATTTTTACACATCATAATATGGAGGGTGAAAAAGCAAAGCGTAATGATTTTCAAAATCAAAGTATTGCTTACAGTCTGGATGATGGAAAAACATGGACAAAATATGCAGGCAACCCTGTACTACGCAATCCTGGAATCGTCGATTTCCGTGACCCCAAAGTGATGTGGTACGAAGCTCAGAAAAAGTGGGTGATGACACTAGCCACCAAAGACAGGATTACTTTTTATTCTTCGCCCAATTTAAAAGACTGGACTAAAGAGACGGAGTTTGGTGAAACATTGGGGGCACATGGAGGTGTATGGGAATGTCCTGATTTATTCACATTGGATGATAATGGTAAAAAAGTTTGGGTACTAACAGTAAGCATTAACCCGGGTGGTCCAAACAAAGGTTCGGCAACGCAATATTTCCTGGGCGATTTTGATGGACATACTTTTACGCCGAACAGTACGGAAACAAAATGGATTGATTACGGAACGGATAATTACGCTGGTGTTACCTGGAGCAATACCGGCAACAAAAAAATATTTTTAGGCTGGATGAGTAACTGGCAATATGCAACTGTGGTACCTACAACAAACTGGAGAAGCGCAATGACTTTGCCAAGGGAGCTTAAACTAAAACATGCAGGCAATGATGTGTTTATTGCTTCGCAACCGGTAGCGGAATTATCAGGCATCCAGTCAAAATCTTTCGTCCTGGAAAATTTGAAATTTGCAGATAGTTTGGACCTTTCAAAAAAAGCGGGTGCAATTAAATTTCCCTGCCGGCTTAATTTTAAGTTAGAAGATGTTAGTGATTTTTCTTTGTCTTTTTTAAATGATTTGGGAGAAGCGTTATTGGTAGGGTATGATAAAAAATTGAACCAATATTTTATTGACAGAAGTAAATCCGGGAAATCAGATTTTGAAAAAGGCTTTGCCGCAAGGCATACAGCTCCAAGGTTTACCAGCAAATCCAACATGAATATTTCTTTGGTAGTAGATGTAAGTTCTGTAGAATTATTTGCTGATGATGGATTAACCACCATGACGGAAATCTTTTTCCCCACTACACCATATAATAAAATATTGCTGCAGCGGGAAGGCAAAACGGTTATAAAAAAGATGGAGTATATCAAGTTGAGCAGCACATTGCCAAAACGATAATGCTTTCCTGTAATTCTTAATTAGAAGCACATTAAATGGTATGAAAAAAATATTAAACGTATTGGCTCTTTTGGTATTTATCTCAATAAATACAATTGCTCAAAAACCTGCAGCAACTATTCCAGAATTTAATTTCTTTGGGTTGAATAATACCTCTTTCACTAATAAAAGTCTTGAAAAAGGCAAGCTTTTATTTTTTGTTTTTTTCGATACAGAATGTGATCATTGCCAGCATGCAATAAAATACATGAATGAACACTACACTGCATTTAATAATACCGCTGTTTATTTAATTACACAGGATGTTAAGAGTAAAATAGAGGCGTTTATGAACAAGTATGGACAGAATTTGAGAGGAAGAAAAAACATTACCATTCTACAGGATTTGAAGCTTGAATTTATACAGAAGTTCAGACCAAAAAAATATCCCTCCATGTTTTTATATTCAGCAGATAAAAATCTCATTTTATATGACGATAATGAGCAAAACCTTCCAGACTTTTTGAAAAAAATAAAAGGCAAATGAGAAATTAAAATGCAGCGTTTTAAATCTTGCGTTGCATAACATCAATCGCTTGTAACGTAGATTCCAAATTTAAAATATCAACACCATCTAAAACTAGTTGCAACATTACGTTAATACAAAATAATTATTAAACCATTGCTACGTTTATTGGTGCTTAAATAAAAAAAAAGTCCGCATTAAATATCCTGCAAATAACCAGCCATCTCCACCTGGTATTGATGTGCAACCGCAGCTGCTTCTGTGGCAAAATTTTCTGTTTCACCTGCATAGATGATGGCTCTGCTGGCGTTAACCAACAGCCCGCAATCTTTGCTCATACCATATTTGCTAACCTCGGCAAGGCTGCCTCCCTGGAAACCAACACCGGGTACCAATAAAAAATGATCGGGTATCAGTTTTCTGATATGCGTAAACTCCTCGGCTTTGGTGGCACCTGTTACAAACATCAGATTATTTACGGAGCCCCATTTAGCAACGGTTGTAATTACTTTTTCGTAAACGGGAATAGCATCGTCGGTTTTTAATAATTCAAAATCAGCTGCACCTTTGTTGCTGGTTAATCCTAATACAATCGTCCATTTATTATCGTATTCTAAAAACGGGCGGATGCTGTCTTCACCCATATAAGGTGCAACCGTAATGGCATCAAATTGTAACGTTTCAAAAAATGCCC
>JANPNY010000424.1:0-2091 GCA_031427745.1 Chitinophagaceae bacterium
CCTGCTACTATTTTTTTATATGTTTTTTTTATTTTGTGCAAACTGGCAGCAGCAATTTTTATAGTTTCTTTTTAAGACTATCAGCAGGGTATTTTTGCTGCATGGAATCTTTTGAGGCTTTCGCCCAATTCGAAAGAGAAAGCTTTTGGTGCTCACTTAATATTGTATTTCTGTGTATTAATCTATAGGAACTCAGCGGCATTTCATCTTCTTTTACCTGTTCAATAATTTCCCCCAGTTTTTTATATTGGCGCCTTAAACTGTAGCTGGCAAATTCATTAAAATTGATTTCTTTTTGACCTTCCTCTATATGGTCATTTAACCACCAGGCTACCGGTTGTATAGATGCATACCAGGGATATATGGAATTATTACTATGGCAATCGTAGCAACTTGTTTTTAGTATGGTATTGATATCATCCGGAACAGGCATTGCTTTGCTGATATCGTTGGCAGTAGCTGATGCGGTTAAATTAATGTTTTTTTCCGTCGGGATAAATTGTATTGCAATCAATACTATCAACAGACCGAAGCCAATTTTTTTCAACATGAAGATAGGTTATTGTATTAAAGGGTTATTTAATTAGGTTAATTTAACGGAAGCATTGTATCACGAATAACGAGTGTAACATTTGTAACTCCATCCCCAGTTTAAAAATAAGTTATTATCTATTAATCAGCCACTGATTAACACATCACCCGTCATTTCTTTTGGAATCGGCAAACCCATGATTGTTAAAATGGTGGGAGCAATATCTCCCAATTTTCCTTGTTTTATTGTTCCCTTCCATTCTTTATCAATTACAATTAAAGGCACAGGGTTCAAAGAATGTGCTGTGTTAGGGCTTCCATCTTCATTTATTTCAAAATCAGCATTGCCATGATCTGCTAAAAGCAATACGGTGTAGCCATTATTTAATGCTGCTGTGACTACTCTTTTTACGCAGGCATCAACCGTTTCTACGGCTTTAATTACTGCTTCCCACACGCCTGTATGGCCAACCATGTCTGCATTTGCAAAGTTCAAACATATAAAATCGGCTGTTTGGTTTTCAATTTCCGGAATAATGGCATCTGTTAATTCTACAGCGCTCATTTCTGGCTTTAGATCGTAGGTAGCAACTTTGGGCGAAGGAATCATCATTCTTTTCTCTCCTTCAAAAGGTTTTTCTCTGCAGCCGCTAAAAAAGAAGGACACATGTGGGTATTTTTCTGTTTCCGCAATACGGATTTGCGTCTTGCCCTGTTGTTGCAAAATTTCGCCCAGCGTATTAATTAAATCATCATTTTCAAATACTACATTAATTCCTTTAAAACTATGATTATACTGGGTCATAGTTGTATAGTGCAGGTTTAGTTTGTGCATACCTGCATCGGGCATGTCAGTTTGTGTTAGAACTTCTGTTATTTCCCTGCACCTGTCAGTCCGGAAGTTGAAACTAATTACAGCATCACCATCTTTCATTTTTGTATCAAGGCTGGTGCCTGCATTTATAATTGGCTTAATAAACTCATCTGTTACGCCTTCTTCATAGGATTTTTTTACAGCCCCCAATACATCTGTTGCAGCTGTTCCAATGCCATTCACCATTGCATCGTATGCCAACTTAACTCTTTCCCAGCGCTTATCCCTGTCCATGGCAAAGTAGCGGCCTATAACTGTTGCGATGGCGCCCGTGCTTTTATTCAGATGTTCCTGCAAATCAGTTAAAAAACCCAGCCCACTTTTTGGATCGGTATCCCTTCCATCTGTGAACGCATGAATAAGTACTTTGTGCAAACCTTTTTCAGCACAAAGTGAGGTAAGCGCTTTTACATGATTGATATGGGAATGAACACCACCATCACTCACAAGCCCCATCAGGTGAAGGGTTTTGTTATTAGAAATAGCATAATCGATGGCCTTGAGTAGTATCTTATTTTGCTGAAATTCGCCTGTTTTAATGGCGACATTAATGCGTTGCAGCTCCTGGTAAACAATTCTGCCAGCACCTAAATTAAGGTGACCAACTTCACTGTTACCCATCTGTCCTTCGGGAAGCCCAACCAACTCTCCACAGGTAATTAACGTGTTGTTTGGGTATAGTTGGT
>JANPNY010000425.1:0-3202 GCA_031427745.1 Chitinophagaceae bacterium
AGTGAGCGGGGTAATTGGTACATTTAATTACTCCATTGGGGCAGTGATAAATGCAGGTGAAACTTTGTTTGACATAACCAATCTTGAAAAAGTATTGGTTGAAGCGCAGGTGTTTGCCAATGATGCAGCACAACTAAAAACTGTAGAAAGAATAACCACTTCTTCTAACATACAAAACGATACTACATCTTATCAATTAAAATTAGTTTCCACCGCCCAATCGGTTAACGGTGCCAATCAATCTCAAAAGGTGATTTTTGAAATCATCCATCCTAAATCACAATTTAAAATTGGTGAAAATATCAATCTGAATATTTTCTCTAAAAATATTTCAAGGCAGATAGTTGTGCTGAATGAAGCCATTGCAGAAATAAATGGCAAGCCTGCTGTATTTATAAAAGATAAAGCAGAGCAATACAGCATTAGTTATATCAACAAGGGCACATCCAATGGTAAATACACATCAATTTTAAAAGGGGTAGAGGAAGGTGAAAGAGTAGTAACCGTAGGTGTTTACCAAATGAAAACAATCTATTTAAATCAATAATCATTTTTTATAATCACAAACAATCAAACAACAATGAAACATTTTAAAATTATTCTCTCAATGGCAATTGCAGCATTTTCCTTTATTGCAGTAAATGCCCAATCATCAAAAGTAAAAACTAATAAAGTTGTAGCAGATACTGTAGCTTACCAATGCCCCATGAAATGCGAGGGCAGTAAAACTTATGACAAGGCTGGTAAATGCCCCAAGTGCGGTATGGATTTAAAAGCGGCAGCAAAACCGGCTGTAGCCGCAGTTTATCAATGCCCGATGAAATGCGAAGGAGCTAAAATTTATGACAAGCCAGGCAAATGCCCTAAGTGTAATATGAATCTGACAAAATTAGAAACTAAGAAAGAAAAAGATAATCACCAGGGACACAATCATAAATAATTATTCAACAATTAAAATTAAACACATGAAAAAAGAATTTAAAATTTCAATGGCAATAATAGCTATTACGGCCTCTACAATTTTTACGGCTTGCAATAACAGCAGCAGCGACACAAAAACTTCAGATAAGGATAGTGCTAAAACCGAAATGGCACATGAAGGCGGCGACCACATTTATGCCTGCCCCATGCACCCGGAAGTAACTGGCAAAGAAGGCGATACCTGCCCCAAATGCGGCATGAAGCTGGAGCACAATGATAATGCCGGTGGGCCAAGTAATGTAAGTATGCAGTTTACTGCTACACCTGCATCGCCAAAAGCAAATGAAGAAGTTACTTTATCAATGACACCTAAATTAAAAGATAAACCAACTGAGCAGGTGCCATTAGATGTAGAGCATACAAAAAAGATTCACCTGATTGTGGTTAGTGACGACCTTAGCTGGTTCAACCATATCCATCCGGAATTAAACGCAGATGGTTCTTATACAGTGAAAGAAAAATTCCCTGCAGCAGGTAAGTACACATTGTTTGCCGACTACAAACCAAGTGGTGCCAACCATACTGTTGATAATTTAAATGTAACTGTTGCTGGTACCGTACCTGCTGCAAAAACTTATGGGGCAGATAAATTAACCGGTACTGCCGGAGATGGTTTCTCTGTTTCGCTTACACCCGAAGGCGGCAAGTTTTTAACCAACATGGCCATGCATATTAATGGTGTAATGATGTTGAATGGTAAAGAAGTAGATGTAAATACTTTGGAAGATTACCTTGGTGCAAAAGCACACATGGTGGTGGTTAGCCTTGCTGATAAAAAATATTTACATGTACACCCAAGCGTAGAAGGTGGCAAGTTTGATTTACACACCACATTTGATAAACCCGGTGTTTACCGAGGCTGGATACAGTTTCAGAGTAAAGGCAAAGTTTATACCAGTGACTTTGTAATGAATGTTGCTGAAGGAAAAGCCGGTGAAATGAAGGATATGAAAAAAGATGAACATGCCGGGCATTAATTAACTATAACATACATAGGGGTGGCGTACTGCAATCAAAAAATAAATATTGCCACCCCTTAAATTTTTATTTATGAAAAAGATGATTAAAGGATTATGCGTTTTGTTATTGCTTCAATATAATCAGATTGTTTTTGCCCAATTGCAAAAGTTAGAGGAAGTCTGCTACAACCCAAACCTAGTAAAAGATACTACAAAGAAAAGTATCAAGTCAATGGCTTTTGCAGTTGTGAATGGAGATAGCATAAAAATAAACTACCATTCCCCCGGTGTAAGAAACAGGATAATATGGGGCGGCCTTGTTCCTTATGATGAAGTATGGGTAACAGGTGCACACGATGCAACTACATTAGAAATACCAAAAACTATTACGGTAAACGGTATAGAGATACCAGCAGGAAAATATGCCTTCTTTACCATACCCGGCAAAAAAGAGTGGACATTGATTATTAATAAGCAATGGAAGCAACACCTGGCAACCGAGTATGATGAAAAGGAAGATGTAGTAAGGATAAAAGTGAAGCCTGAAAAAATAAGCCATACAGAAAGGTTACAATACTTTATTGAGCTGGGTAAAAACAACAGTGGAAAAATTGCTGTGGCATGGGAAAAATTAAAAATTGAATTTCCTTTTACAATTAAAAACTAACCGGCATGCAACATCAGCAAAAATATACCTGCCCCATGCACCCCCATATAATAAGGGATGCACCAGGCAAATGCCCCTTATGTGGAATGACGTTAGAGCCTGTTGCCAACACAGCTTCTGGCAAACACAATAAGCATAGCGGTATGATTGCTGATTTTAAAAAACGTTTTTTTGCTGTACTGGTGCTTACTATTCCAATCATGTTATTGTCCCAGATGATTCAGCATTGGTTGAAAATAGATATCAGCTTTGCCGGATCAAAATATGTGTTGCTTACCTTATCGTCTGTAGTTTTCTTTTATGGAGGCTGGCCATTTTTAAAAGGATTGGTAGATGAAGCCAACGCAAAAAATCCGGGCATGATGTTTTTAATTGGCTTTGCAATTACAGTTGCGTATGTGTATAGTGTAGCCATTGTGTTTGGGCTGCAGGGCATGGATTTTTTTTGGGAACTGGCAACGCTTATACTCATTATGCTGTTGGGGCATTGGATAGAAATGAAGTCGGTTGCAGGTGCATCAAGAGAGTTGGAATTGCTGGTGCAACTGATGCCTTCCGAAGCACATAAATTACATAACGATATAACAGTTGAGGT
>JANPNY010000426.1:0-8735 GCA_031427745.1 Chitinophagaceae bacterium
AATATTCCTTTTTTTGTAAAGAAGGATAGTAAGTAAGCGATGCTAAGTAAATAATGGAGTAATAAAATTGACAATCCTCTGCCTTGTTTGTATATCATTAAATTGGTAAGCAAATCAATAAAGGCAAGCATTTTGTGCTTCGGCTTAGTCGAAAGTTTGAGTACGGTTTTAATTTCTGTTAGTAACAACCTACCAGGTATTCCCCCAAAAGTATCAGACAAAATTTTTCAACCATTCTTCACCACCAAACCAACCGGGCAACGAACGGGGCTGGGATTGAGTTTAATTTATGATATTGTAAAGGCGCATGGAGGTGAGTTGAAGGTGGAAACGAAACAGGGATAAGGAACTGAGTTTATTATTCAATTGCCTGTTGTCTGAATCACTGATTAAAATGATTAAAAGATTACACGGATGAGCAACATGCTAAAATCTATGGAATCAGTTAATCCACAAAAATCCCCGCCTGCCCGCCCGTGCCGGATCGGACGGGAATGGCTCAGTTAGGCAGGCGTGATTCAGACAAATTACAATATTATTAAAGCGTATAGCAGTGAAATAAGTGTTGAAACTAAGGAAGCAGTATTTACAGTTTTTACTATTACACTACCATTGCAATCATGATAATATTATCATTAAAAAATTAAAATATTTTCAAAAAATCATTCAATAAATTATTCACAGGAGGTATAAGGAATAATGAAATGTACAACGTAGTAACCCGGGCTATAAAAGCAAAAGAGGATGCCACTACTTTGAAACGCATCGTTAGATTATTGATTTACTGTTTCATCGAATTTTTAGTTATATTTAAAACCTGTTAATATACAACCAGCAAGTACAGTTTACCCTCTCCTTATGAAACCACGGTCTTTAACCCCCGTTGAATTTTTTTATTATTTCTAAAACCATTTTGCTATGTCAAAAGGCAAACCCTGCTTTTATTTTTATAAAATAATTATAGCACTATTTTTTTTCAGTTTCATATGTGTTTTATTATCTCCTTTAAAAACTTATGCCCAGGTAGCATCAGAAAAAGGCCTTCCTTTTATCACCAATTACTCTGCCAAAACCTATAATGCACTTCCCCAAACCTGGAGTATCCAGGAAGATGAACGGGGTGTCATGTATTTCGGAGTTCAAAACTATTTGCTGGAATATGATGGGGTGAAATGGCGAAAAATTACAATTAAAAATAATGAAGGTTCATCTGTAATAAGATCAATGGCTAAACACAAAGACGGGTTGATTTATTACGGAGCTTTTGGAGATGTAGGCTACCTGGATTATGACAGCCTGGGCCAAAAACAAACCTATTCACTTAGGGGTTTTATACCCGCTGCCAACCGTGATTTTTTGGATGTATGGACCACACAATCTACCGAATCAGGTATTTATTTTCAAAGCCGGGAATATATTTTCAGGCTAAATGACAAAAAGGCCGGGGCAAAAAAACACGACATGATGAAGGTTTGGAAACCCCAAACCAAGTTCATGTATGCCTTTTATATCGATGGTAATTATTATGTTCACCAACAGGGATTGGGGTTGTATAAAATGGTAAATGATTCGCTGGTTTTAATACCCGGCAGTGAGTTTACGGGCAAAGAAAGAATGCAGATCATGTTGCCTTATAAAACGGCAGGTAATGAGAAACAATACATCGTAGGGTTATTCTATAGCGGTCTTTATTTATTTAATGGAAAAGCCTTTCAACCCTTTGCCACACAGGCCGATCCCATAATAAAGACTGGTGCTACTTTATACAAAGGTCTTCAATTAAGAAACGGCTCCTATGTTCTTTCAACTGCCGGCAAGGGGATTGTTATTATAGACGCACAGGGAAATTTACTGCAAAAAATTAACCGGGATGTAGGCCTGCAGGATGAATCTATTTATGTACCCTACGAAGATAAAAAAGGTACACTTTGGCTGGGTATGGATAACGGTATTTCACGGGTTGAAATAGCCTCGCCACTTACAAAATTCGCTTTGCAATCTGGTATCAATACGGGTGTGCTTGCAGTAACAAGATTTCAAGACAATTTATACATTGGTACTTCCAACGGGCTTTTAGCCTTTGACAAAACAACTTCATTTTTTAATCCTGTGTCCGGTATTCCCCTCAACCAGGTATTCGCCCTTTATCCAAACGGAAACAAGCTCCTGGTTCCGGGAGATGGCCTTTATAGTGTTAAGGATAAGAAGGCAGTAACGATCCGTTCATCTATCAGTGGCGACCTTTCGTTGACCTCATTAAAAGTTCCGGATAAATTTCCGAATATTTTATTGGGTGGTGGAAATTTTGGCGTGGCTGTTTTTAATAAAACTGGGGTTGATGGATTTAATTTTGCAGGATATATTCCGGGTATTACCGACCAAATATGGAGCTTTGGCGAAAATAAAGATGGAACCATTTGGGCTGGTACACAAGCCGGATCAGTCTATCATGTTACGCTTGCAGTTGATGAAAAGGGGGGTATTGATTTTAAGAAAACCAGCTTTAAAAAGTATGGTATTGAACAGGGATATAAAAAAGGCCTCGGGCAGGTGTATACCATTAAAGGAATCAGTTATTTTATGGCAGATTCTTCACTATACACTTTTAACGATCAACAGAAACGGTTTATCCCCGACAGTACTTTTGGTCATTTTAACAAAGCTGGTGGCAATACAGAATTTGAAATGGTAGAAGACGACAAGGGAAGGGTTTGGATAAGATTTGGCAAAGAATTAAGGATTGCTTACCCAAAGCCTGAAGGAGGATACCGCTTTGATAATACGTTGTTAAGTTCGATCAACGAGCTTACCATACAAAAAATATTTACAGAAAAAAATGGCATTGTTTGGCTATGCACCACTGATGGGTTGATACGCTATGATGAAAATATTGAAAACAAAAATGACAAGTCTTTTAAAACAATTCTTCGCTTTGCATCGGCCGGTAAAAATTCCCTCAGCACAATCATCAATACGAAAAAAAAATCGTTAGTGGTTTCCTATAAAAACAATTCCCTCCGTTTTGAATATGCAGCCCCTTTCTTTGAGCAGGAAGAAAAAACCGAATACCAAACCTGGCTCGAAGGATTTGAAAAAGACTGGTCTGCTTTTGACAACAACTATTATAAAGAATATACCAACCTGCCCACAGGAGATTATCATTTTCATGTAAGGGCAAAAAATATTTACCAAACAGTAAGCGAAGAAGCGGTGTATACTTTTTCCATTAATCCTCCCTGGTACAAAACCTGGTGGGCTTATTTGTTATATGCAATAGCGGCATTGGCGATTCTATATACAATTGTAAAATGGCGAACGCATCAACTGCATGAAAAACACCGGGAGCTGGAAAAAATTGTCGCAGAACGTACCGGCCAATTAAGTTTAAGGGTAGAAGAACTGGCAGTGATCAATAGCGTACAGGAAGGCCTGGTGAGGGAAATGGATATGGAGGGGATTTACGAATTGGTAGGCGAAAAAATAAGAGAGATTTTTGATGCCCAGGTAATTGATATTGTTACCTACGACCGGGCAGCGAACCAGATTGAAGATAAGTATGCCTTTGAAAAAGGCGACCGCACTTTACTGAAACCAAGGCCGGCAAAGGGTTTTAGAAAGCATGTAATTGATACCAAAGAGCTGCTAATGGTAAATGAAAATGTTGAAAAGGTATCCCGTGAATTTGATAATGAACTACTGATTGGTGAAATGCCTAAATCAATGGTGTATGTACCAATGATAGTTGGAGAGGAAGTAAAAGGCATTATCAGTTTGCAAAACATGGATAAGGAACATGCATTTGCAGATGCAGATGTAAACCTGCTCACTACCCTTGCCAACAGTATGAGTGTGGCGTTGGAAAGTGCAAGGCTCTTTGATGAAACCAGCCGACTGCTGAAAGAAACTGAGCAGCGTACTGCCGAACTTGCTGTAATAAACAGTGTGCAGGAAGGGCTCGTTAGGGAGATGGATATGAATGGTATTTACAAACTAGTGGGTGATCGCCTGTGTACCATATTCCCCGATTCACAAACATTGGTCATCCGCACATTCGATCACGAAACAGGGCTGGAATATTTTCATTATGTTGTAGAAAATGGGGAGCATTTAGCAATTACCCCACGCCCTATTATATGGGAAAGCAAGCAACTGATCAGCACAAAAAAGCCGTTGGATATTGAAAAGGATTATGAAGCCATTTCTATACAAAATGGAGAGTCTGCCGTAACAGAAGGCTTGCCGGTAAAATCAGCCGTCTTTGTTCCAATGATTGTTGGGGAGCAGGTGAAAGGCTCTATCAGTTTACAAAATGTGGATCGTGAAAATGCATTCAACGAATCTGATATCAGGTTGCTTACTACCCTAACCAATAGTATGAGTGTTGCACTGGAAAATGCACGGCTCTTTGATGAAACCAACCGCCTGCTGAAAGAAACAGAACAACGTACAGCAGAACTTTCTGTAATTAACAGTGTGCAGGAAGGCCTGTCGAGAGAGTTGGATATACAAGGTATTTATGCGTTGGTAGGAGAAAAAATGAGGGAAGTTTTTAATGCACAGGTAATTGATATTGTTACCTACGATAAAACTACCAACCAAATTGAAGATCGATATACTTACGAGAAAGGCGATCGTACTTTACTGGGTCCTCGACCATTAAAAGGCTTTAGAAAGCATGTGATTGAAACCGGAAAGCAGTTGGTGATTAATACCGATATGGAAAAGAAGATGCTGGATCTGGATAATGTAGTGATGATTGGTGAACCTTCTAAATCGGTTGTTTTTGTACCGATGATTGCCAGTGGAGAAGTGACCGGTGTTATCAGTGTACAAAACATTGACGAAGAGAATGCATTCTCTGCTTCTGATGTAAGATTGCTTGCCACGCTGGGTAATAGCATGAGCGTGGCGCTGGAAAGTGCCCGCCTTTTTGATGAAACCAACCGGCTGTTGGGAGAGTCAAAACAACGGGCAGCAGAATTAAGTACGGTCAATAATATCAGCAAAGCATTGGCATCGCAGTTAGATGCGCTTGATTTGATAAAAATGGTGGGAGATCAGTTAAAAGATTTGTTCAACGCCAATATTGTTTACCTGGCTTTGCTGAATAAAAAGACCAATATCATTCATTTTCCCTACCAGGTTGGTGATACCCTTGTGCCAATGAAATTGGGTGAGGGGTTAACTTCAAAGATCATCCTTAATGGCGAGCCTCTTTTGATCAATAAAGATTTACAGGAACTAAGGGCGCAAATGGGTATTCAAAAAATTGGTGTCCCTGCTGCTTCCTACCTTGGGGTACCCATTCCTGTTGGTGATGAAAATATTGGTGTGCTGAGTGTACAAAGCACAGAAAAAGAAAATCGTTTTAACGAAAATGATCTGCGGCTATTATCTACTATTGCGTCTTCTGTAGGCGTAGCTTTAAGAAATGCTACTTTGTTCGAAGATGTAAAACATGCGAAGCAGGAAGCGGAAGCTGCCAGTAAATTAGCTGAAAAAGCTAATGAAGCAAAGAGTGCTTTTCTTTCTACTGTAAGTCATGAACTGCGTACACCATTAACCTCCGTGCTGGGTTTTGCCAAGATCATTAAGAAAAGACTGGAAGAAAGAATATTCCCCATAGTGGATAAATCAGATGCTAAAATAGCCAAAGCAGTAACCCAGGTTTCTGAAAATTTGCAGGTAGTAATTTCAGAAGGAGAGCGGCTAACGCATTTAATAAACGATGTGTTGGATTTGGCAAAAATTGAAGCCGGCAAAATGGATTTCAACCAGGAAAATGTTTCTATGCCGGAAGTGGCTGAAAGGGCCATTGCTGCAACCTCTTCATTGTTCGATCAAAAGGCACTGAAGCTGATTCGGAAAATTGATTTAAATGTTCCGGAAATTATCGGAGATAAAGACAAGCTGATACAGGTGATGATTAACCTTATTTCCAACTCGGTAAAATTCACCGATACGGGCTCCATCACCTGCAGCGTGTACCAGCAAAACGACGAGTTGATTGCAAGCATTACTGATACCGGCATTGGCATTGCGCCCGAAGATTTTGGGGCAGTATTTGAACAGTTTAAACAGGTAGGCGGCGATACCCTTACTGATAAACCAAAAGGCACCGGGCTTGGGCTACCTATTTGTAAAGAAATTGTAGAACATTTGGGCGGAAGGATTTGGCTGGAAAGCGAACCCGGTAAAGGCAGTGTATTTTCATTTGCGCTGCCACTGCAAAAAGCTGCCAAAGCAAGGCCCATCCATTTGGATGACCTTGTAAAGCAATTAAAAGAGCAGGTAGCGCATACCACATTATTAAATCAACACATAGCCGCCCCACATATATTGGTGGTAGATGACGATGATTCTATCCGCTCGCTGCTACAACAGGAACTGGGAGATGCAGGCTACCACATTGACGAAGCAAGCAATGGAAAAGAAGCATTGGAAAAAGTGCGGAACAAGCGGCCGGATTTAATTATACTGGATATTATGATGCCGGAAATGAATGGCTTTGATGTTGCTGCCATCCTTAAAAATGATCCGCAAACAATGGATATTCCCATTATTGTTTTATCGGTTGTGCAGGATAAAGCCCGTGGGTTCAGGATTGGGATTGACCGGTATTTAAATAAACCAATTGATACCACCCTGTTGTTTTCAGAAATTGGCACCCTCCTGGAGCAAGGTAAATCAAAAAAGAAAGTAATGATTGTAGATGAAGATTCCGGTGCAGTAAATACACTTACGGAGGTGCTGCAAGCCAAGGGATACGAGGTGATGGAATCAAGTGAACAGGAGCTGATGGAAAAAGCAGTTGCCAACCTGCCCGACATCATCATTATTAGTGCAGGCCTTTCTGGCAAACAGGATATTGTAAAAACACTCCGGTTTGAGAAAGGACTGGAGAATGTTTTGTTTGTAGTGTATCAATAAGAAAAGAGTAAACTAGTTTTTTAATAAAAAGGATCAAATAAACACATGCAACAAAAGATTTTAATTGTAGATGATGAAGCACATATCCGGATGCTGATAGAGCAAACACTGGAAGAACTGGAAGATGAAGGGGTGGAATTTTTAACTGCCGAGAATGGAGAGATTGCCCTTGAAATAATCCAGGAAGAAAAACCCAACCTTGTTTTTTTGGATGTAATGATGCCTAAAATGAATGGCATGGAAGTTTGCCGCCGGGTAAAAAAAGAATTGGGTATGGAAGCTGTGTACATTGTATTGTTAACCGCCAAGGGCCAGGAACTGGATCGGCTAAAAGGTCAGGAAGTAGGCGCAGATGTGTATATGACGAAACCCTTTGACCCCGAAGTGATTTTGAATAAAGCAAAAGAAGTGCTGGGGATTGAGTAATTAGTTGGGAGCTGTGAGCTATGAGCTGTGAGCTGCGAGCAAGCATTCACCATTGACCATTGACTATTCACCATTCACCCCCGCCTGTTATTTTTAAAATTACCTCAACAACAAACACCCGGAATGGCGCAACCAACATTAAAATCAATATTGGGTAAAAGAAGTGAAACAACTGCCTGGCTTAAGTCGTGGACTGCATTGACAGGCACTGATATTACTGTGGAAGACAGCCAGCACAACCTTTTATTTTGCACAGAAAACAGTCCGGAAAATGAACCAGCTTACCCCGTACAATTAGAAGATGAAACGCTGGGTTGGGTAAAAGGAAAAGCTGAAGCAGCCATCATGGCTAATTTATTATCGTTGATGCTGCAGAAGGAAGCAGACAAAAAAAAATTAGGATCAGAGGTGTTGAATTTGTACCAGGAACTGAATGTGATCTATAACTTTTCAGAAAAGTTATCCCAAACCATCGATCCGGATATCATTGCCCAATTAACGCTTGAACAGGCCATGCACTCCATTCCCTCCAGCAGTGGTGTGGTAATATTATGGGATGAAGAAAGCCGCCGGTTGGAGATTCCGGCCAGAACCGGTGATGCATTGTTTGATGAAACTTTACTGGTAGGCAATTCTCACCTGTTGCTAAAAATTGGCTTGAGTGGCCAGTCGGAAATAATGCATGATATTTCTTTTTTAAAACAAAAAGGAATTGTTGAAAGCGATGCTCAATCGCTGATTTATGCCGCCATGAAAGTGAAGCATCGTATTTTGGGTGCCATCATATTGACCGATAAAAATGCCGATCAATACACAGCGGCGCATCTCAAATTACTGGTTACGCTGGCGTTGCAATCATCTGCAGCCATTGAAAGTGCGCTGTTGTTCGAAAAGAATATCCGGGAAGTTAGGGAAAGGGAAGAAGCCATTTTACGCATACATGAAGTAACCAAAAAATTTGTACCCAACGAGTTCATTCGCTTGCTGGGTAAAACATCGCTAACCGATGTTAAACTGGGCGATCAGGCAGAAAAAATAGTAACGGTATTATTCACCGATATCCGGGATTTTACATCTCTGTCAGAGAATATGACGCCGGATGAAAATTTTCGTTTTGTATCTTCTTTTAATGAAAGGCTGGGGCCAATCATCCGTTTGCATCAAGGGTTTATCAATCAGTACCTGGGAGATTCCATCATGGCCATATTTCCCCGGCAACCGGTTGATGCACTCAATGCAGCCATCGACATGCAAATAGCCGTTTATGAGCTAAATGTGGAGCGGATTTCGCAAGGCCTTCCCATTATCAAAGCTGGTATTGGTATGCATACCGGCCCATTAATCATGGGCATTACAGGCGATGAACACAGGCTGGATGC
>JANPNY010000427.1:0-6554 GCA_031427745.1 Chitinophagaceae bacterium
TTGATTATCCAAATATTTTCTTCCTGAATGACTGACACGAGTGAGGCTGAAATAATACTGATTGCTATCCCCTTGTGTAACATTTCATTTTCAACTTTTTTAACGGCTGTATAAAGCATTACACTCAAAAAAAGCACCAGCGGTATTTGCTGAAACAGGCTTTGCCTGAGAAAGAAATAATTAAACAGTATCGACATAAAGATGCTTATTCCAACAATGATAAATATTAGTGGATATTGACTTTTGTAAAATAGCTTCATATCGTTCCGTTCTTCTAGTTCGTTGGTTGGCAGCAGCATTTTAGCAACACAAAATAGCGACACAGGATACAGTAGTATAAAAAATAATTCCCGTAAATGCCACACCGGCTTACCTTTTAACTGGTAAGTAATAAACCAATCCTGAATATGAAGGAATAAGATAAAGACGATCCAAAATGTATGCGGCCAATAAAATCTAGCCTTTCAATAATAATTTAAAAAGAGGACATGCTTTCCTAAAATTGAAATCTTACACCCACAAGAGACGAATTTATAATATTCGATGACAATACTAACATTAATTATTTTTCGAAATATGCTTTTGAAAAAAATATTAAAACTGCTCTAATTGCGTCGGCTTCATAATAATCATAATTTTGCGCCATAAAAATTCAATAGCCTTATGTAACTACGGTGGCAGCATTGGCGGGGCTTTTATAAAAGTTTTTAAAACAATTTGATGTTAAAACAAACTAAGAAATCCGGTATCAAAAGTTTCCTTGCTTTTTCTCTTTTATTATTTAGCCAGTTTCTATTAGCGCAAACAACGGGCAAGTTAGAAGGTAGTGTTTTTGATAAAGACCTACCATTAGAATTTGTGACGGTAAGCCTTTTTAAACAGGCAGATACGGCAAGGGTTGCATACTTTACCACCACCGATACAGCAGGATTATTTTTAATTGAGGGAATTGAGTTTGGCGACTACCTGGCAAAATTCAGTTTGATTGGATATCAGGTATCTGTACAAATGTTTTCAATATCAGCCGCGGCAGGTTCATTGAAATTTGAAAAGTACCAACTGAAAAAGGATGTAAACTTTCTTGAAACAGTAACAGTTACTTCGCAAAAAAAACTAATTGAGAAAACACCACAGGGTTTTATTGTAAACGCAGCTGCAAATATTACTGCTACCGGTGGTACTGCTACAGACATTCTTAAAAATACGCCAACCATTTCAGTAGATGCAGAAGGAGCAATTACCTTACGGGGAAAAACACCGTTGATATTAATCAATGGCAGAAATTCTAATTTAAGTAACCCCGATCAAATACCCGCCAGCAGCATCGAAAGCATAGAAATCATCAATAACCCCACCGCTAAATATGATGCCAATACAGAAAGTGGCATCATTAATATTAAACTGAAAAAGAATAAGCAAAACGGCATCAATGGCGCTGTGGCGTTGGGCGCAGGATTGGGTAGCCGGGGCCGAATAAACAGCTCCTTTATTATAAACCAGAAATCAAAAAAATGGAATCTTGGTGTAGGATACGATAACCGATTTGCTGGTAGAACAAGAAAAATTAATGGAAGTCGTACCAACTTTTATTTGCCCGATGAACATTTATTAAATCAAAACAGGAAAGACAAAAGATTAGAGCAGTTGCAAAATCTCAAGTTCAATGCAGACTTTACGCCTGACGCAAAAAATACCTTTTCTTTTGAAGCCATTGGTAACATGGAAGGGCAGGACAATAATGAAAATTTAAACACTGCTTTATACAAAAAGACGAACGATTTAAAGACTAACACCAACCGGCATTCTATTGAAATAGCCCGTTCAAAAGTAGCTGAGTTTTCTGCGGTGTATACCAGGAAATTTGATATCGAAAGAAAGACTTTGTCAGCAAATATTACTTCATCCATCAACAGGGATCGGGAAAATACAACTATCACGTCTCAGTCTCTTGATGAAAACGAAATTGGTACAGGAAATCCCTGGTATCAAAGAACACATAATTATGAAAATGGCCATGTCTCCACTGCAAAAGTAGATTATGCGTTCCCCTTATCTAAAAGGGCTTTGATTGAAACCGGGTATAAAGGTATTTTCAGAAGCATTTATGCAGATTTTCAAACATCCGATTTGCGGAATAATGTAGAGATTGTAAACACCGGTGCCAGCAATATATTTAAATTTAATGAGCAGGTGCAGGCCGCTTATATTCAATACAGTTCAAGCTTTGGTAAAGCCCAAACTGAAAAATGGAAGTATGACCTTGGTGTAAGAGCAGAGCAGGTTTTGAATGATGGTAATACCCAAAACGGCAGTACAAAGTTTACCAATAGTTATCTTAAATTATTTCCAACAGCAAGCCTTGTTTATTATCCTACAGCAGATGAATATTGGAAAATTAGTTATGGTAAAAGAATCAATCGCCCTGGGTTAGGTCAGCTCAATCCGTTTACAGACATAACGGATTCTTTAAATCCTCATAGTGGTAACCCTAATTTACAACCGGAAATTATTCATGCGATGGAACTAGGGTTTAGCAAAGAATGGAACAACTACAGCTTATCGTCTAATCTTTTTTATCGCTACGCCATAAACACAATCAGGCAATATGCTCAATTGCAGCCCAATGGTGCCAATCTTACTTTCCCGGTGAATATTGGCAACGCAACAACCTATGGAATTGAAAATGTTTTTAACGCAAAGCCATCAAAGCAGTACGATTTTAATGCCAGCGTTTCCTTGTTTCAACAAAAATTGAATGGAGACAATGTTTCATCCGATGCAGTTCAATCTGCATTTGGTTGGTATGCCAAATTGATCAACAATTTTGTGCCGTGGCAAAATGGTAAATTGCAGGTGACAGGCAATTATAATTCAGCGCTGCCCACTCCCCAGGGAAGACGCATTGCCCAGTATTTTGTTGATCTCGGTTTTCAACAAAAATTAGGCAAAGGCAATGCAAGGTTGGGTTTAACGGTGAGTGACATTTTTAACACGTTTAAAAGCGGTTATATAAATAACACCGACGAATTCAGTAATTACCGGTATGGTAAAGCAGATACTAGGGCTTTCATTATCACGTTTGCCTACGTTTTTAAATCGATTTTTAAAGAGAAATTATTAGAAAATAAATTTTCTACAGATTACTAAATCAGGGAGACAGCAAAAACCAAAGTTTGCAATTCCGGGGGCTTTAGCCAAAGTAATTTTTAAAAAGTATTTTTGAGAAAAAAACTATTTCAATATGCCAAAAGTTGCAACTGTAATAACAACTCAAATTGGCCAGCTAACCAAAAAAGAGCTGGAGAAGCTGGTACTAAAAGCCGCCGCAAAGGACAAATTCTTTCATGACTACCTCCTGGTAAATTACTTCGAAAAAGAACATGGCGAGCAGGATTTGTTTGAGCAGGCTAAAGCCGAAATTGAAATATTATTCCACAAAAACTATAAGGGCTTTGCAGAAGAACTTCAACTAGCCAATATGCTTGGTGCCTGTGCCAAAAGGATTACAGAATTTTCAAAAATCTGTAAGAATAAAAGTTTGGAGGCTGATCTGATTATGATGGTACTTGAAATTCCTTTTTCGTTATCAACAAATATTTTTTGTACTTGTTTTACGGCATTTAATTACAAGGTTGTGTTATTAATGAAAAGGATTATTAACTTGCTTCAAAATAAAATGCATGAAGATTACCAGGTACAGTACCGGAAAAATATCAATGAGTATTTAACCATCCTGCACCGAACATCCGGTTATCTGGACTATGTAAACGCATTACCTCATGATATTTAACTAAATAAAAATAATATGGATCAGGAATTAAAATCCTCCGGAAAATGTTACTTCTGTGTAGAAGTGCTGAGCCAAAAAGAAATAGGAAAACATCTTGCCACACATTTAATAGCAATGGAAAAAGCTGCCATTGGAAAAAAGACAAAATCCTATCACCATATTTTGGTAGAAGCTTCAGAAATGTTTTTGCATATTTTGGTTGACAGTAATGCCAAAATGAAAATAATTGACAATTTTTTAAGAAATATCTGGTTAGAATGTTGTGGGCACCTCAGCAACTTTGGCCATAAAAATTTTAAAATTTCCATGTCACATAGTATTGCAGAGGTTTTTGTACCCAAAGTAAAAATCTATCATGATTACGATTATGGCAGCACTACCCGGGTTGAGCTTAAAACTGTTAAGTCTTATTCGCTTCCTTTAAGAGAACCGCTGGTATTACTTTCAAGGAACCAACCGCTTAATTTGATGTGTGCTACCTGCAAAAAGCAACCCGCTGTTTGCCTTTGTAGTGTTTGTTTGTATGAGGAGTTTGCTTTTTTCTGCTCCGAATGCGCTCTACTGCATGAAGAAACTTGTCCCGATTTTGAAGACTATGCAAATATGCCGGTAGTTAATTCACCACGTATGGGTGTTTGTGGATATGAGGGAGGATCTATTGACAAAGCGAGAGATGGTGTGTATAAGAAATAAATCACAGCTAAAATTTCTAGTCAGGTCACATTGAGTAAAGTTCTTACACTTCAGGACTATCTTTTTTTATTGATCGGGATTTTGTGTTGCTCGTATGCTTTTGTACAATACGTTTCCCTTCTTTTTTTACAGCATCCTCTTTTCTAAAACTCCATACAATATCGCTTGCTTTTTTTCGGGACGCTTCAATATCAACAATGGGTGCAGGGTAATCTTTATCAATAATACATTGGTATAACCGTTGTTCAATGGCACTCAATTTCCACGGCTCGTGAATTAAATTGGAGGGTATATTTTTTAATTCGGGAACCCATTGTTTAATAAACAACCCTTCGGTATCATGCTCCTGCGAATTTTTTATTGGGTTATAAATCCTGATGGTATTTATGCCCGTAACACCCGATTGCATTTGCAATTGCGGATAATGAATACCAGGTTCATAATCTAAAAACTGCCGGGCTAAAAAATGAAGTTCCCGCCAATCCTGCCATAAATTAAAAACAAAAAAGGAAACGACCATTGCCCTCATTCTAAAATTAATATAACCTGTTACTGCAACGCAACGCATGCAGGCATCCACAAGGGGCACACCTGTTTTTCCCTGTTGCCATGCTTTAATATATAGTTCGTTTTTTGGTTTGATAAGTTGATTGTATCCACTGTTTACATTTTCAAATTCCATGCTACACTCATCTTCAAATTTTTGCATAAAATGGCAATGCCAATGCAGGCGGGAAATGAAATTTGAAATGGCCCTTTTATTCTGCGATTTTTCGTAGTGCTGGTGGCTGTACTGGTACAGCATACGCCTGCTAATATTACCATAAGACAGGTATGGTGATAGACGGCTACAGCTTTTTCTGCTAAGCAATGGCTTTGAAATATCCTTGCTGTAATTTACATAGCGTTCCTTAATAAAACTATCCAGGTATCGCCATGCCCAATACTCTCCACCCTGTTGAAAGTTTTTATTGTGCGTTGTAATGGCTGCAGATAGTTTTTCTCCTTTTAAAGTATCGTAGAGAGTATTGTCCAGTTGTAAAATATTCCATCCCGTTTCCGTTACAAATTTGGGTGGCTCCGTCATTTTTTGCTGCCATCTCTGCTGCCATTTACTTCTTGACTGTAGCTTTCTTATTACGCCATTTAATTGGTACTCTTTCCATTCAATGGCATGGTGGCGGCAAAAGTTTTGTATGGCAATATCCCGGTCGTAAGTTATTTTATTACCAACTTCCACGTGCGAAAAGATATTGTTTATGTCATACCTTTTTTGTAACTCCTGCAACACCACCTCCACTTCGTTGTGAAAAATATACAATTGAGCATTTTTATCTTTTAACTTTAATTGCATTTCCTGCAACGATTCGTAAATGAAACGCCAGTGCCTTACATCACTATCAGGATTTGCCCTTAAAGATGGTTCAAAAAAATACAGCATAAGCATTGGCAGGGTTTGCTGCTGTGCTGTATATAGAGGTTCGTGGTCGGTAAACCGTAAATCTCTTTTAAACCAAACGATATTTATACTTTGTTTATCCAATATATTTTATTGCAGCGGTTGTTATCGGCTTAGTAGGCTCATTTAACAACCCTAAACAATAAGCCGGACTACATGTTTAGGGAAACAGATTATTTTAAATTTATTTTTCTGGTGTCATTCTCCACAAAATACGCCATTTGTCTCCGTGGCAGCAACGAACTGTCCGGCATAAAAACAATGCCGAAGCCAACTTAATTTTGATATTGAAAAGTTGCCGCATAAAAGATTACTAACAATACGGCACAGCTCCAGACTTCTGCGCCAGAAGGATTTTTGGACAGATAGTTAAGGTAGATATTTATTGCAGGATGGATAGGTAATCAAAAAAATACTCTTGTAAAGCGGGGGAGCCAAATACGTATTAACTCTTTTGTTAGGTATATTCTTACATTACTGTCCAACTATGAATCGAACAAAATCAACTGTTTCAGAGGGTCTTTAATTTTATTAGATGATTCAATCCTCGTAAAGGCTTGATTTAACTGGATTTTCTCAAATACTCCAACGCTTAATATCTGTAATATTTTG
>JANPNY010000428.1:0-2463 GCA_031427745.1 Chitinophagaceae bacterium
GGTATCGTGTTGTAATAAAAGTTCCTTGATGGTATGCCGATGAACCGAGCGTGGCAACGATGCCGCCATGAAATACAATTGCTGGTAACCAAAAAAAATTAATCAACCACTACCGTTTTGTTTCCATAAACAAATACTTTATCGTCCAGCACCAGTTGTAGGGCTTTAGCCAACACGGCTGTTTCAATTTCCTTGCCTGCCTTCATCATATCGGCAGCGGTAAAAGAGTGTGTTACGGGAATAATTTGTTGTGCAATGATGGGGCCTTCATCCAAATCGTTGGTAACAAAATGGGCTGTAGCGCCAATTAATTTTACACCCCGTTCAAATGCCTGCCTGTATGGATTGGCGCCAATAAATGCCGGCAAAAATGAATGATGTATGTTGATGATTTTGTGGGGGAACTGTGCAATAAACGGCGCCGATAAAATACGCATAAACTTTGCCAGCACCAGGTAATCGTTTTGATATGGTTTTATAACGGCGGCCAACTCTTCTTCGAATAGTGCCCGCTCTTTTGCCTCGTGAGAAACAAGGTGAAAAGGTACCCCAAACCGTTCGCAGATATCCTGCAACGAGCTGTGATTACCAATTACACATTGCACGGATGCTTGCAGCGTTTTAAAATGGTTGCGGATAAGGATATCACTTAAGCAATGGTATTCTTTGGTTACCAGCAGTATGATTTTTTTTTCCGGTGATGGATTAACGGTGATTTCTGCATCAGCAGGCAATACCTGTTGCAGTTGATTGGTAAGCGTTTCGGCATCGATTTCAGCGCCGTTTACAGCAGTTACCAATCTTATAAAAAACCTGTTTTGGGCAGTATCTACATGCTCCCGCATCGATAAAATATTTATGTTGATTGCAGAAAGCACCCCTGCAATGGATGCCACCAAACCAACCCTGTCTGTACATTGTATGCGTATTACCATTTCAACTTTATTTTAAATAGTCTGTTTGCAAATCTACCGGGTGGCCGGAGAATTATAAATTTTCATTTTAAAAAATCCGGGGCCCAATATCTAAACGTATCATTTCCTAAACCAACCTATCCAATACACAACAAACCCTGCACTTTCGTACAGGGTTGTTGGTTTATTTATTTGGCCGCTCTATTCTCCCTTTTGGGAATTTTAGAGGGCTATTAATCATCTGACTTCTGCTTACCTTTTTGTTTAGCTATCACCTCTTCTGCAACACTGTTTGGTGCAGGAGCGTAATGACTAAACTCCATGGTAGAAGTAGCACGGCCACTTGATAAGGAACGCAATTGCGTAACATAACCAAACATTTCGCTTAATGGCACTTTGGCTTTAATAACCTGTACACCATGTTTGCTATCCATACCTTCCAACATACCACGACGACGGTTTAAATCACCCGTAACATCACCCATGTACTGGTCTGGCGTTAATACTTCTACTTTCATAATTGGCTCCAGCAATACTGGTTTTGCTTTGCGGCCTGCTTCCCGGTATCCTTGTTTTGCACAAAGCTCAAAGCTCATGGCATCACTATCTACCTGGTGGAAACTACCATCAAATACACGAACCTTCATGCTTACCATCGGATAACCCGCCAACACACCTGTCGTCATCGCAGATTCAAATCCTTTTTGAATGGCAGGAACAAATTCTTTTGGAATCGATCCACCAAACAAGCCATTTACAAACTGGAAATTCGATTTACCTTCTTTCAAAAACTCTTCGTCTGCAGGCCCGATTTCAAAAATGATATCAGCAAATTTACCACGACCACCCGTTTGTTTTTTCAAAGTTTCCCTGTGCTCAATTGAATTATGGAAAGCTTCTTTATAAGCCACCTGTGGAGCACCCTGGTTAATTTCTACTTTAAACTCCCTGCGCATCCTATCCACAATAATCTCCAGGTGCAACTCGCCCATTCCACTTAAAATGGTTTGACCTGTTTCTTCATCAGTCTTAACACGAAGTGTAGGATCTTCCTCCACCAGTTTGGCAATTGCCATACCCATTTTATCAACGTCGGCCTGTGTTTTGGGCTCAACAGCAACAGAGATAACAGGTTCCGGGAAAGTCATCGCTTCCAGTACAATCGGGTTGTCTTCGTTACAAAGTGTATCTCCGGTTTTAATATCTTTAAAACCAACTGCTGCACCAATATCACCGGCTTCGATGAAATCAACCGGGTTTTGTTTATTTGCATGCATCTGCATGATACGGCTGATACGCTCTTTCTTACCTGTACGGGTGTTCAATACATAAGAACCAGAATCCAGACGACCGCTATAGGCCCGGAAGAACGCTAAACGACCCACAAAAGGATCGGTCATGATCTTAAATGCCAAAGCACTAAATGGTTCTTTTGGATCTGAGTGACGGATCATCTCTTCACCGGTATCTGGGTTTGTTCCTACAACTGCATCAATATCCAACGGACCAGGCAGATAACGTACTACCGCATCCAACGCTGTTTGTACAC
>JANPNY010000429.1:0-4739 GCA_031427745.1 Chitinophagaceae bacterium
ATTAATCTTATACAGCTTAACTTTTTTTCTATAGCATCATCTTCCTTCTTTGGAAAATTAAGGAAGATTAAACTATTAGTCAATTTGACTACAAGGTAATGAAAAACAGAAACCATCACAAATAATAATAAAAATTATAAAGAAGATTTTTATGATTGAGGTAACAAGATTATACTACAGGGTTTATAAAACAAATTTATTTTTTCAAAAAAAGAAATTCGAAGGCAGTAAAAACCATTTTAAAAACTGTTGTAGGAAATATTACTAATTCCTCTATTGCAAATAGCCGCTGGGCGTTTATTACTTTAACCTCGGTAATAAAACTACTGTTAAAAATAACTATCAAAAAGCACTGAGCATTAACCCTTCTGATAGCTGCCAAAATATCAACTACTAATGTCTTTCCAATTATTATCTTTAGGTTATGCTCAAAGTCAGTGAATTATTTATTTATCCTATCAAATCCTTGGGCGGCATTGCACTGTCTTCAGCCACGGTTACCGATAGAGGTTTTCAATACGATAGAAGATGGATGTTGGTTGATGGACAGAATAATTTTATAACACAAAGAGCATTTCCTAAAATGGCATTGCTACAGGTAAAGGTGGTAGAAGATGGTTTAACGGTACAACACAAAATAACAGGCGATGCTATCAGCATACCTTTTGTGCCGGAATCAAATGCCACGGCGATGGTACAAATATGGGACGATACTTGCATGGTTCAGTTTGTGAGTGATAAGGCAGATCAATGGTTTTCCAGTATGCTTTCCATTACCTGCAGGTTAGTCTTTATGCCGGATACCAGCAATCGAAAAGTGGAAGAAGAGTGTGCTACTAACAATGAAATTACCAGTTTATCGGATGGCTATCCTTTCTTGCTAATAGGTCAATCATCGCTCGATGATTTGAATTACCGTTTAAAGGGGCCTTTACCTATGAACCGTTTCAGACCCAATATTGTTTTTATCGGCGGGCATGCTTTTATAGAAGATCGTCTTAAACATTTCACTATAAATGATATTCATTTTTACGGGGTTAAACTTAGTTCAAGATGTCAGGTTACTACTATTAACCAGGATAATGGTGCCATTACAAAAGAGCCGTTACAAACACTTGCCTTGTATCGCAGAAAAAATAAAAAAGTTTATTTTGGACAAAACCTGTTGCACCGGGGCAAAGGAATTGTGCAGGTGGGTGACGAAATCATTGTACATGAAGTGTAAAATAATTTATTGTTTGATGCATATTATTGTTTGCAGTTTTTCTTTCACCTATTGGTTAAAATTTTCTGCTGCGGATTTTTTTAACAGTAACATTTATCTGACATTTTTCTTTTTATAGAGGATAATTTATTTAATACAGTGATCGATACAATTAATTAACTTACCAGGATAATATTGTTTAACTGCATTTTTTTTAGTATTAGCAAAAAGTTTAAAAAAGTTTAAATGCTGTATGTTGAGAAATGAAATATATGTTATTAATGGACGGCATGGCAATTAGCAGCTGACCAGTATTTTGTTATTTTAAAACCTAAAAATGCCATTATGAAAGGACAAATGATGCACTACCCGCTTACCACCAATGCCATTATTGAATTTGGAAACCGGGTATTTCCACGCAAAGAAATTATTTCCAGGCTTCCCGATGGTAGCCGCCACCAGTATAGTTTTCACGATATGTACCTGCGCTCAAAAAAACTGGCGCATGCATTGGTGCATCAACTAAATATACAACCCGGAGATAAGGTAGCCAGCTTTGCCTGGAATCATTACCAGCACATAGAATTGTACTATGCCATCCCCGGTGCAGGTGCTATTTGTCATCCCCTCAATATCCGGCTTTCCGCCGACCAGGTAGAATACATTGTAAATCATTCGGAAGACAAAGTGATTTTTATCGATGCTACACTGGTTCCTTTTTTTGAAAAAATAGTTGCACTTACGCCATTGGTTAAATGCTTTGTATTGCTAAACGCCCCTGCCGTTTTTGTTACTACATTACCCAATACCATACACTACGAAACGCTGCTTCAAAATGCCGCTGATGATTTTGAGTGGATAGAAGCGGATGAAAATGACGCCTGTGCTATATGTTATACCAGCGGTACAACAGGGGCACCCAAAGCGGTGGTGTACAGTCATCGGTCTGTTTATTTGCATGCACAGGTTTTAATAACACCCAATGCTGCCGGTATTGGTATGTGGGATAAAGTTTTGCTGGTAGTGCCGCAGTTTCATGTGCTCGGTTGGGGCTTTCCTTTCGTATGTGTAATGGCCGGTGCCGATATGATTTTACCCTCTAGTCATTTGCAGCCAACTGCGTTAATTGAGTTGATGCAGCAGGAAAAAGTTACACTTGCTACCGGCGTACCCACCATCTGGATGGGCATCTACGAAGTACTAAAAAACAATCCTTCTTTACAACCAATCACCCTTAAAAAATATATGGTGGGAGGTTCGGCATTGCCCTTAAGTCTTATAAAAGCATTCGACAAAGATTTTGGCATTTCAGGCATTCACGCCTGGGGCATGACGGAGACTTCGCCACTGGTAACTGCATGCAGGCTACAGCCATTACACGATTCCTTATCAAAAGAAGAGAGCAATATAAAATACTGGCAAAGCAGGGGATTGAATTACCGGGGGCAGAAGTACGTATTATTTTGGAAGATGGTACTGTTGCACCTAAGGATGGAGTAACAGCAGGAGAACTACAGGTACGTGGAGCATGGGTAATTGACGGCTATTATAAAGTGGAAGATAACAGCCCCTATTTTTCGGCTGATGGCTGGTTTAAAACAGGTGATGTTGCCACTATGGATAGTAATGGATATTTGCAGATAACCGACCGCACCAAAGATTTAATTAAAAGCGGGGGCGAATGGATTTCGAGTGTAGCGCTGGAAGTTGCACTGATGGCGCATACGGCGGTAAGTGAAGCCTGTGTTATCGCCATACCAGACGAACGCTGGCAGGAACGTCCGCTGGCCTGCATTGTACTTCGGTCCGACACAACCATATCAGCACAAACCTTCAGGGAATTTCTGTTGAAAGATTTTGTTCATTACCAGGTACCCGATCACTTTATTGTAGTACCTCAAATACCAAAAACAAGTGTGGGTAAATTTGATAAAAAAGAATTACGCAGAATGTATGCAGCGGGTGAATTGACATGGTAAAGAAACAGGCAGCAAACCAACAATTGCTGCCTGTTGTAAAGCTTTGCATCAGCTTATACTTATCGCTATTACAGGGCTAATATCCGTTATGCCAAATTACAGGTGGATACCGTAATTAAAAATCTCCGGGAGGGCCATATAAGCCGGGAACCCTATTTCCGGTGGCTCTTAAATAGACTACCATTTCGCCCCGGTGATGGTAAAGATGATTGAATAAAAATGATCGTACTACCTGTATCCTTGGCATAGGAGGAAACATGTCATTTCCATCCATCGTCATGCGCCATATTTTCATCATATCCTCATCTTTTGCATTTTCCAAAACCGATTGCGCCTTTTGTACATTTTCTTCAAACTTTGCCACAATATTCGAAGCTTTGGAAATGTCGCCTTTATCGTAATGGTACCCGGCCATGTCCATATTGTCAAGTGTAAAAGTACCTTCAAACCAGTTGTAGGTTTCTGCAATATGTGAGGCTAATTGCCCTGTCGTCCATGATTTTTCATTGGGTTTATAATCCAAAGCGCTATCCGGAATAGCGTTTAATAATTTGCGGGTGTTTTCTGCTTCATGCATAAACTCTCCCAAAAGTGCTTCAACAATCATAGCTGTATATTTATTGGTGTAAAAACAATTTTACAAAAAAGAAAGCAATAAAGCAAGGTTGTTTTTTACTTTTTATCCCGTTCAAATCGAACAAGGTATTTAGCAAGCCGTTTTGATAACTTTTACGTAGGTAAAAAAAGATGGTAAAAATAAGAAACCGACATTTTACTGAAGACTGAATTTTTTTTGAAGTGGTTTTCTAAAATTGAACAGGTAGACGGGCATTCTTTCAAGCCGGATATCAGTTTTATAGATTTAGCCGGGCAATGGACTAAAACAAACGGGTTAAAAAAAAATCTGCCTTTTTTGATGATTGAATAGGCATTTATCTTTACATTAGTGGTTCTTTTCATCGTATCCTTCCTTAAAGCCATATTGAAAACTATACCGTTTGCGGAACAGTTAATAATTTTTCCGCTTTTTTTTGGATAACCAGTGTGTAAAAAATACACATTAAAAATAGAGATTGATGTGGTTGCTTAATTTAAAATGTTGAACTTATAAATTGTGTGATGTTTTTTTGTGAGATGGTATTACACTCTTAACTGAGCTTGCGTATGAAATTTTTTACAAGATTATTTTTGGGGGAGGGGCTAATGCCTATTGCCGTAGGTAAACAATTGAAATATTGCTTTTTCAATATTATTCTATTTTTTTCCTTTTTGTTATTTGCTAATATGGTTGCAGCTCAATATGTAACAACTCCTCCAACAATTGATGCAAGTAATACGATTGAATCAGCATATCCAAACACTTATAATGGAACTAATGGAACTGGTAATACAACCTATGGTGTAAGTTGGGATGCTACTTACTTGTATGTAATTGTAAAAGGAGCAAAGGAAACAGAACCGGTTTCTTTTATTATAGACTGGAATCCTATTGTACCTGTTAATGGCGGGGCTAATTCTGATGGAACGACAGTGTATCTTGCCAATCGGGATGGTAT
>JANPNY010000430.1:0-3032 GCA_031427745.1 Chitinophagaceae bacterium
GTAGATGAATCTATTTTCAACGGTAAATAATCATCCTTGATTACCTGAATAATCTTACTCGAAAAACTGGTTTTTTTGAGTAAGATTTTTTTTGCTTAAAGATGTCATTTATAACCGCTGCGCTCTTAAAAATTTCTCTAAGTCATCAAAGTGTATTCATAATAAATATTGTTTTATGATAAAAAAATGTATGCTTTTATGGGTGTCCTGCATATGCATCACCAGCCTTTTTGCACAAACAGCTATCAACTCCTCTTATTTTCAAACCCTTACTGCAAGAGCGTTGGGGCCATCTACCATGAGCGGCCGTATAAGTGCTATCGAAGGGATGGCAGCCGGCGAACAGCTTACTTTGTATGTAGGCACTGCAGGAGGGGGTATCTGGAAAAGTCAGAACGGCGGTATTTCTTTTGCCCCGGTATTTGATAAATATTGCCAGAGTATTGGCGCACTGGCCATAGAAAAAGGCAATGCAAAAACCGTGTATGCCGGCACCGGCGAGAGCAACATGCGCAACACTGTATCGATCGGTGATGGCATGTATAAAACAACCGACGGAGGAGCTAACTGGCAAAAAATTGGATTAGATAGCACCGAGCATATCAGCAAAATAGTATTTGATCCAACTGATAGCAAAACGCTGTTTGTAGCTGTACCTGGTCCGCTTTGGAGCAGCAGTTCGCACAGGGGTTTGTACAAAACAACTGACGGTGGTAAAACATGGAAAAAGATATTATTTGTGAACGAAGAAACAGGCTGTGCAGATATCGCCATCAACCCATCCAATCCTAAAATAATGCTCGCCAGTTTCTGGCAGTTCAGGCGCAAGCCCTATTCCTTTGCATCCGGCGGGGCGGGAAGTGCCCTGTATAGAAGTACGGATGGTGGAGAAACATGGAGCAAGGTTACCAATGGCTTGCCGGAAGGAGATTTAGGCAGAATAGTGATTGCCATCAATCCCTCAAAACCTGCCGAAGTACTGGCCATTGTGGAAGCAAAAATCTCCGGTTTATTTATTTCAAAAGATGAAGGTAGTAGCTGGGAAAAATTGGCAGCTACAGAGAATATCACGGCACGCCCGTTTTATTTCAGCACACTGATATTTGATCCGAAAGATGCAAAAAAAGTGTACCGCCCTGCTTACGATTTTCAATATTCAAAAGATGGCGGCTATTCCTGGAGCAACAATATAATCGGCGGGGTTGCACCTCATCCCGATCACCATGCGCTATGGATTAACCCGGCAAATACAGATATTATGTACCTCGGTACAGATGGCGGTGTTTATCTTACCATGAACAAAGGCGTATCGTGGCAATTTTTAAATAATTTACCGGTTGGTCAGTTTTATCATGTAGCAACAGACAATGAAAAAAATTACAATGTCTACGGTGGCTTGCAGGATAATGGGAGCTGGATGGCGCCTAACTCTTCGGCCGGTGGGGTAAGCAGCGCAGACTGGCAGGATATAAATGGCGGAGATGGTTTTTGGGTGCAACCCAATCCTTTAAATTCAAAAATTGTTTTTGCTGAATCGCAGGGTGGAAATGCCAACCGCATTGACTTAACTACCGGACTTTCTTCCTCCATCAAACCGCAAAAAGTATCCGGCGAAGACGATCATCGTTTTCACTGGAACACACCCATTGTTACAGGTTTGTCAACTAAGAAATCTGCTGCAGGAAAGCCATTGTACAACCTATACATGGCTAACCAATATTTATACATATCAACTGACGAAGGCAGAAACTGGCAACGAATTTCGCCCGACTTAACCACCAACGATAAAGCCAAACAAAAAACAGAAGAGAGTGGCGGCATTACCGGAGATAATACCAGTGCCGAAAATCATTGCACCATTTACACCATTACGCAGCATGCAACCAACGAAAATATCATTTGGGTTGGCACCGACGACGGTAACCTGCAGGTAACAACCGATGGTGGAAAAACCTGGACCAACAAAGCCCCGGAAGTGTGGAAGGCCGGTATCCCAAAAGCCGCCTGGGTAAGTTGTATTGAACTTTCCAGCTTAAACCCAAAGAGAATCTATGCCAGTTTTGATAACCACATGTATGGCGATCACGCCGCCTATTTTGCGGTAAGTAACGATGCCGGTAATACATGGAAACGCATCTCGTCTCCTGAATTTACAGGCTTTGCACATGTAATAAGGGAAGATGTAAAAAATGAAAAATTATTATTTGCTGGTACGGAAATGGGGTTGTTTATTTCCATTGATGGGGGTGTAAATTGGATGAGGAGCAAGTACCAGGAAATGCCCTGGTATAACCTGGTTAGAGATATTAAAATACATCCGCAAACAGGCGATCTTTTAGTTGCCGCTCATGGCCGGGGTATTTATATTGTTGACGATTTGCAGCCATTAAGAGAGCTGGTAAAATCTGATGTAAATGCAGACGTAATATTCTATCCTGTCAGTGATTTTGTATACGATTATTCGGCACAGCTTCCGGCAACGGGTAGCAATATTGATGGATACACTGCTGGTAGCAAAGTAAAATTGCCTTCCTTTAATTACTACCTGAAACAGCGCAGCGAATCGGCACCAAAAATAGAAATTTATGATGCTGCCAATAAAAAAATAAAAGACATAAACGCCACAGGAGTAAAGGGATTGAATAAAGTGTACTGGCCTTTTAATATTAATCCGCCCAAGGTTGCTAAAGGTGGCTTTGTGGCAGGTTCAAGCGTATTTTATTCGGGTCTTGTTGCACCAAGGGTTCCTGTAGGTAAATACAAGGTAGTGTTGCTGACTGGAGGCAAAAAGTATGAGCAGTTCATTAATATCAAAGCGAATGATGCCAAAGGCTTCAGCGCTAAAAATATTGATAAATTGTACCAGCAATCTATGCGCTTGTACAGCCTGCACGAAAAGCTTGCTGTATTGGTTGACACATTGGATAAGACCATTGCAACCCTTACGAAAATTGACAACAAAACCCCCGCCACGCAGGTACAGCTGGCATCACTCGACAGCATGCGCAAAGAAATATTAGAGCTGAACCGTA
>JANPNY010000431.1:0-19225 GCA_031427745.1 Chitinophagaceae bacterium
TCCATGTTATTAATTGTAGGCAACCACATTTACAAAAGGAGATACCAGGATACCTTTCTTTTTTCCCAACATTAAAATAATCGAATTTAATATTTTCGCCAGCACATTCATGGCGGATGAAGAATAATGTGTATCCCAATAACCGGCAGAAAATTCCATTTTAAAACCGGCATTGGTTACGATTTTTGCATATTCTTTTTTTGTCAGCAGATGTTCACTCCAAACTCCAATGATACAACCACAGGTATTGCTGCGAAGGGTTGCATCTTTTATGTGGGAGTTTTCTGCAAGGTAATTTTTTACTGCCTCTATAAAATCCTGTTGCGCTTTGCCTCTTGTTATCTCAGTTAATTTTGTCAATTGATCAATTGGTATAAGCGGTTTTATTTTTTTTATTTCGTCCACCCGCTGTTGCCGGTAATATTGTTTTTCTACTTTTTTATGAATGTAGATATGGTATAACCGCATTACCGGGTTATGAAAATTAGCCGTTGTAGTTGAATAAATAATGGCCTTAGGATTATGTTTAAAAAGTGCTTTATAAAATTCCGGCAAACTGTAAATATGTTCTATTACATTTCTTGATACTACAATGTCGTACTGGAAATTATTAGCCGTTGCAAAATCGGTTACTGCATTAATATCTCCCATAACATAATTGGCAATGTTGATACCCACTACCTTGCAAACTGCTACTGCTGTTGCTTTCCAATCGGGTAAATGATCATTGTAATCAAATTGTTTAAAGCCCAGCATACCACCCAGCATAAACAACGTTCCTAATCCTGCACCATAGTCAATGGCATTTATTTCATTAACAGGTTTGTTACAACGTTTTATTGATTCGTATAAAATATGAGCACTGTTCTGGATAGAAAAAAACAAACGTTTACCTAAATGATGATGCAAAAAATAATCATTGTAAGTATCTGCAACCCCTAATGAAGTGGTGTCGAAATTATTTAAAGCAACAAATAATTCATTGGCTTTTAAATTAATCAAATCACCCAAATCATCTGATTCATCTAAAAATAAACGCTGGTTACTGCTGCTGGTCATTCTTAATTTTTCTCCTCATTTTTCTTATAGGTATAATACCCAAACCATATCAAAATGGTAAATAAAAGCCAGTTGGATACCTTCGTAATGCTGTAACTGGTATTAAATACGCCGGGTTCAAATTTAAAATCGATGGTATGCTTGCCGGCAGGAATTACCAATGCTCTTAAAACATAATTGGCTTTGGCGATGGGCACCGGTTTGCCATCTAAATAAGCGTTCCAATCTTTATAAAATATTTCGCTGAATACTGCAAGGTTAGCTGCATTGCTGTTGCTTTCATATTTAATGACCATGTTATCAAAAGCCGTTTGCCTAATGGTAGCACTGCTATCTGCAGCTGCAAAACCTGTAACGATATTTTTAAAGCTATTGTCTACAACTGCTGTATCTGCCGGGTTAAAATCATTTAAGGCTTTCATTTCCGCTACCGGTCCATTTACAAAATGAGCGCCCTTTACAAACCAGCAATTCCCCAATGCGCCTGGGTTTTTAATAGCATTAGCGCTTTTGCCATCCGGACTTTTTTGTATTAAATATTTTGCATTGAGCATATTTAAAACAGACGGGTTTAATTGTCCACTTAACTGGTAAGTGGCTAAATCATCATAAATACCAATTTTTGCCGGATGATACCCACCAATCGATTTGTGAAAGTAGGATGGCTTTGAATCCTGGAAAGGATCGCCGCCGGACATATCCAGTACCCTGTAGTTAGGATCTTTATCCTGTAAAATTTGGTTATCAGCTGCTGACGGGGTAAACTGGTTGGCCTGGTACTTATCTGCTGATTCAAAACTTTTTTCATTTATATAATGCATTCCAAAGGGGATTAAGTCAAAAGCTACCAATAGAGGCAATGCAATCATTACAATGGTGCTGTTTATTTTTTTGTACAGAAACAGCCCAATCACTGCCAATGTAAGTAGAGAGAATAACAACGCCCTTACAATATCATTTCTAAAAAAACTTTCCCGGTCTTTTCTTAGTGCGGTAAGTAATCCTTTAGCAATTTGGGTATCGCCCTTGCTTTGGTACAGCAATTCTTCGTACACCCTGTTATCAGACTGGGCTTCGTATTTTTGATTGATCTCCTGTAGCTGGTTGTTTAAAGTGCTGTCTTGTTTAGAAAATGCAGTATTTATAGCAGCTGTACGTTGTTTGTTTTCATTGCTATAATCCGAAGTAAAATAAAAAGCACCAATGATTACAAATAAGGCTGCTGCGGCCATTGCACCCCATTTAAATCTCTTTATGTTTTCTGTTGTATCTCCGGTAATTACTTTTTCTACCGTTAATACCGCTATCATCGGAAATAATAATTCGGGTATTACCAGTGCCATTTCCGGGGTTCGGAATTTATTGTAAAATGGCAGGTATTCGAAAAGTAAATTATTGATGTTAGGCATATTTTTGCCCGTCGCTAAAATAATTCCAACTGCACTTGCAGATAATATCCACCATTTATATTTGCCATCCAGCATAAACATTCCCAATAAAAAAAGCAAACAAATAACTGAACCAACATAAGCAGGACCACTTGTAAATGGTTTGCCGCCCCAATACACCCGGCCAGATAAATTGGCCGCCATCTCATCTGCCTGGTTTTCGGGCATGTTTATTTTTTCTACCAGGTAAGTTGCTACATGAGAGTTTTCATCAAGCTTTGGAAAAATATTATACTCCCCATCCCGTTGAGAAAAATAGCTGCCATATCCGGCTATGCCGGGAAACATTAAGGTGAAAGATTCTATTTTATCGTTGCTCCATTGAAAAGCATAGTCTCTTGAAAGACCGGTGGTTTTATTGCCGGTATTTTTACTGCTGTTGGAACCCGCTTTTTCATCCATAACCAGTTGCCCGCCACGTTTTGAATATTTGGCAAAATCGTATACCGGAAATAATAAAATGGCATTGATCATTACGGCCAATACAGCCGCAGTAATGGCCAGTGCCACTGCTTTAACACCATGCAACAGCTCTTTATCTTTTATCCATGTAGCAACATAAAACAATGTCATAATGCCGATAATAATAAACAGGTAATAACTTATCTGCTGATGGTTTTGCATCAAATGCAGGTTGGCAAATAAAGCAGTTAGTACGAAGCCGGAAATGTATTTTTTATCGAACAACAAAAGTATTGAACCCAGCAGGGCGGGGGCATAGGCAAGGGCGAGTAACTTGGTATCGTGGCCGGCTACAACCAATATGGGGTTGTAAGTACTATAAGCAAAAGCAAGACTGCCCATGATGGCAATAAACGGCCGTATTTTTATGCACATGCAAAAAATATAAAAGCAGATACAACTGAGAAAAAAGAAATTTAAAGGCTTGGGAAGCCATAATTGAAATGCTTTGTTGATATACGAAAAAGGAGAAAACGGACCTTCAAAAATAATATTGTAGGCTGGCATTCCGCTAAACATACTCGTTATCCAAAGTGGGTACACCCCATTTTTTTCTTTGTACATTTCACTCTGATGTTTCATGCTTTCCACGGCTGTTACATCACTCTGTTGCAACACCACGCCACTTTCCAATGCCGGCTTACAAAATATTACGGTTATCAATAAAAATATTGCAATAGCAACCAGATGCGGCATAACGGCTTTAAAACTGATGTTCTTCATGAAAAGGTTTTATATGTAAGGCGGCAAATTAACTTAAATATTTTAAGCAAAAAAGCAACATTTTTCAATGCTGCTTTTTTAATTAGATTTGCCGGCAGGTAATAATTGAATAAATTAAAACCTGCTGTTGCGGCTGTATAATTTCGTTAGTTGTTTCCCTGCATTCCCTGCATGCTATCCGAATCAATCCTGTTGTTTTTTCGTTTAAATAATGAAACATCCATTTTGCCAAAACGCCAGTTAAAATTGAGCCTGAAAACCTGCCAGTCTCTTCTACGTTCCGAATTTTGCTCAAAGAAAACAGATTGGGAAAACGTGCTGTTGAGCCTTGTTTTAAAAATGTCATTAACCTGCAGTGTTAAAGAAGCTGCATTGTTCTTTAAGAAATCTTTTCTAAGGGCAATGTCCACGCCATAAATTGGTCTGATAAATCCCTGTGCAGAGGGTGTATTACCGCCACCAAACATGGGGCCGCCTCCACGTCCACCACCTCCGCCGCCACCGCCCGGTGCAACCAGTGTTTTGGCCTGGTAATCGCCACTTAGCTGGATGGAATAATTTTTTGGAAATTTAAAGCTGTTGTTGATTTTTACAAACCAGCTTACCTGGCTGTTATTTATCCCGCCGGGCAAATTGCTTGCATTAAGGGTGGCATTAAAAAAGTTGACGTTGGTGGTTAAATCCCACCACTTGGTAAGTTTGTCTTTTGAAGTAAGCTCCAACCCATAGGTATAGGTTACACTGGCATTGGCGTAGGTAGTAAATAATAAAGAATCAGGTTTTCCAATAGGGCTTGGGTTTTTATCCTTGTATTGAAAGCGGGATATTACATTATCGGTGTTTTTATAATAAAGGGTAGCCAGTAAGTTATGACCTGTGGCGATTTGGTTTTGATAAGAAAACTCAAAAAGATTGGTGAATTCCGGTATTAAATCGGGATTGCCTTTGGATAAGTTTAATGAATCTGTATAATCAATAAATGGTATTAGTTGAAAAAAGTTAGGGCGATTAATTTTCCTTGAGTAATTCAACTGAAGGTCTTGCTTTTCTGTAAGTTTATACGTTGCAAAGGCACTTGGAAACAAACTAAAAGGAAATTCGTTAGAGAAGCTTTTGTTTTGGGTGATGAGTGTACCGTCGTATTTGGAACTTTCTACCCGCAATCCAAGCTGGTAATTAAATTTATTTAATTGCTGAGCAAAGATTGCATAAGCAGCCAATACCCTGTCTTTGTATTCGTATGTATTATTTAAAGAGGCTATACTGGTATATGCCCCGGTTTGTGGATTTTTGATATAATTATTATTGAAGCTGTAAAAATTTCTGATGGCAATCCTGGCACCAGCCTCTATTTTCATTTTAGGGGTAATTGGGTTCGAAAAGTCTATCTGAGAAGTAAACAGATTGGAATGACCTCCACCTTCAGATTTTTGAAAAACAAGGGGTGATTTTGGCACGTTTAACATAGTAAAATATTGGGTTCCAAATTCATTTAAGTTGTCATTTTTACTACTGTTGTAATTTACATCTGCGGAAATTTCTTTATTGGGTTTAGCAAAATTGTGCTTATAACTGAGTGTTGCTCCTGCGTTTCGGAAATTACTTTTACTGTAACTGGTTCTGTCACCGTAATCGCTGTTAATACTATCGTTTCCGTTAATATTTTTAAAAGAAGTGTCCCTGTCAATATTTATCAGGTCGTTATTTTTAAACTGGCCTTTGCTTAAATTGCCGGACAAAGTAATGGTGTTTCGATTATCAATAAAATAGTCAAAACCAGTTCTTCCAAAACCAAATACGCCCTCACCTACGGGGGCATTGTTTTGCATGAAATGCGCCGTAGCGTTATTTAAAAAATCGGTTCTCTCTGTATAAACTTCACTAATACTTTTACGAAATCCAACCTGCCCCGCAGCAAAAAAGTTTATCTTTTGCAGCCTGATATTGATGTCGCCACCAAAACCCGGTTTGCCCCTGCTGTCAATGCTTGCTCTTACACTTCCGTTGTAACCGGTTTTACGGTTTTTTTTCATTACAATATTTAAAATGCCTGCACCACCGCCCGAAGCATCAAATTTTGCTGAAGGATTGGTAATGATTTCAACAGTGGCGATAGCATCAGCAGGTATTTGCTCAAGCGTCATGGTAGTTGGTCGGCCATCAACAAAAATCTGCGGTGCTGCATTTCTTAAATTTACATTACCATCAATATCTACATTTATTCCCGGGATACTTTTCATTACATCAACAGCTGTACCTCCAACACTGGTCAGGTTTTTCTCTACATTAAAAATCTTTCTGTCAATACTCATGGTAAGTAGCGGCTTTGTACTGCTGATGGTTACCTCCTGCAATTGCAACGCATCTAACTGCATTTTTATATTACCTAAATCTTTGTCAACAGCATTGATCATACTGGTAAAATCACCGGGTTTAGCTGCACCCATATTCATGTCAAACACTGCTTTCTGCTCAATAGCCTTGTAGCCGATAGCAGTAATTTTTAATTTATAAGATGCAAGGACAGCCAGATTTTCCAGGCTGAATTCTCCTTTTTTATTGGTAAGCATTCCGGCTACAACTACATCTTTTCTCTTTTTGGATGCCGAGTCCAGCTTATTCTGAATCAACTGAACAGAAGCGGCATCAATGGCTTTATTGGTTGAAGCATCTACAATTTTTCCATAAAAATGCCCCATATTCATATTTTGTCCGCCAGCCCTGTTTCCGGCGGCCCCTGGAAATTGCGCCGATACAATACCCGCTAAACAAATAAATACAAGGAAACAAAAAAAATGCTTGATCATTAGTCTTTTTTTTAAATGCAATAACTTAACAGAAGAACAAATTTCTTCATTAAAGTTTAACTGAACCGTCGTATAATTGATGAGCGGTAAACAGAATCTACCCTGAAACAAAAAATTATTTGGTTAGTGCCGCTATCACTATTTGTACAATACCTATCAACAGACCAAAAAAGCCACCTATAAATTCGAGGAATTTAAATTCTCTTTTAGTAATCTGGAGAAGAATATTTTCAAGTTTTTCAGAAGAAAATGCTGCAACTTTTTCTGTTACAATTTTCTCAAGGTCAAGGTCATGCTGTAATTTGTTCATATAGGTTTTCATCAGGATCGGAAAAAGATTTTCGAGTTCCAATAAAAATGCTTCCTTTAACTGGGTGGTGGTTTTTTCTCCAATAAACATGGATAGCATGGGAAAAACTTCTTTTAACCGGGTATTTAAAAAGCCGTCTATATGGGCTTCTATTTCGGGTTTTAATTTTTGCAGATTTTCCGGGTTGGTTACTTTTTGTTCAATTTCATCGAAAGACAGTAATTCTTTTCCTACCACCTGTCCTAATTTTTCTGCAATCAACCGTTGGTTTTTGGGGAAGATTCCCTGTAAGCTGTACCCGGGTAATTTAATTGGTTTACGGGGATGAAACAACATTTTTACAGCAATCCAGGTAGTAACCCAGCCGGTAAAAGTTGATAATAAAAGGGTAATAATATATCCTGTCCAATGCATAAAAAATGTTTGTGGCTGCAAAGAAACATTAAATACAACTATAAAACCTCAAAAAATGCAATAGAACCAACCCTTATCCTGGTAGAAATGCATGTAATATTTTTTAAGACTGCCTGTTTATTTGGTGCTACATTTTGTAAAAATCTACCTATTGAAAATGTAATTTTGCTTAAGCGATGTTTTTTATTATTTTTGCCGTCCTGTATCAAAAACGGTAGTCGTAGCTCAGTTGGTTAGAGCATCAGATTGTGATTCTGAGGGTCGGGGGTTCGAGCCCCCTCGATTACCCACTAATAAGTGCCGCTGGTAAAGGGTTTCATATTTTTGAACATTTTAGAAATGACAAACGTCACGATAAACGTGAAAATAACGTCACCAAAAATTTACAAAAATATGGAACTCTCCAAAGGCTGTTCGGCCATCAAATTGATTATTTCCCACCAAATTGGAACAGCGAAAAAGCAAACGTCAACGAAATTTGGCGAATTGACTTCTATCTTAAGTTGCCGGAAAAAGTATTTAACGTATCCTCATGGCAAACGAATTCGAATATAAGAAAGAATAAATCGTTTTAAACTGTTGAGCGATAAACAAGCTTTTATTTAGAGGATAAGTGAGGATATGATCGAACTTTTGGAAGTAGGTTTTATCCCGGTTACGAGAAGGGGATTGGCAGGTACATCAATTAAATATATAGCAGGTTACAAACCAAGTACCTTATTCCTGGCAATCAGGCATGCCCCAATTACGCCAGCTTTTTCTCCAAGTTTGGAAAGTTTTAATTGAGTGTCGGTATTTACCAGGCTTAAAGAATATTTATTTATTGCACTTCTTATAGGTAATCGAATGTAATCTCCCGTTTCAGAAAGTGTGCCTCCCAATATCAATAATTCAGGATTAAAAATATTGATGAGTATAGCTATTCCTTTTCCAAGTTTTTCACTGATTTCAGAAAGAAGTTCAATACATAAAGTATCTTCATTTTTTGCCGCCAATATGATATCAAGTAAGCTAATATCATTTAAATCTTTTTTCTTTTTCATTACTGAAGAAGTAGATCCCTGTTGGATCTTTTCTTTAAATTTCCTAATTAAAGCCAGACCTGAAGCTTCTGTTTCCAGGCAACCTTTTTTACCACAGTGGCATATTATCTCGTTATCAAATATTGGGATATGTCCAAACTCTCCGCCAAAACCTGACTTACCATAATATAGCTTCCCGTCTATTAAAATCCCAAGCCCAATACCATAATCCATATTTATAAATAAAACATTACGTGCATCTTTGCTGTCTCCATTACAAAACTCGCCATAGGCCATTGCCCGGGAATCATTTTCTATAAATGTTTGAATACCTATTTCTTTTTTGTATAATGACCGATAATGGTTCCTCATTAAAATAAAAATAGCTGTAGCTATATCCGGTAGTATTATTTATACGTCCAGAAAGATTTAATCCTAAACCCAATATCTTATCCTTTACAAATGCTGGGTTTAGTTCATGTACAAATGTTTTAATAATTAAAAGTAAGGCATCAAACGACTCGGGCGTATTTTCAAGTTTAAAAGGCACTTTTTCTTTGGAAGTTACCAGGTGCTTTTTAAAATCCAGTAAACCTAAATTTATATAATAATGCTTCACATCCACGCCTACAAAAAAGCCGGCATCCGATACAAGTCCATATACACTCGCCCTTCTACCCCCGGTAGAATCAAATTTTCCATTGTCCTTAATTAAACCATCTTCTATCAATTCAGTAACCAAGCTAGTAATTTTGGGTACACTAATATTCAATTCTTTACTCAATTCAGTTATCGTTGTTTTTCCAACCTTGTCAAGTTGATTAATAATTAATCGTTTAAGTGATTTATTCTTATACACAACTCCCGAAGTGTTATCATCACTGAATATTGCAAAAAGATTAGCGCTGTTCATTAAAACTTGTTAATAAAATTAATATTAATTAAATACCGTAATCTACTGATTTTTTTTAAATACAGCTAAAAACTACAATACTAAATAAAAATAATTATTAAGACTTTGTCTTTGATAAAATTATTCATTTAAATATGTCATATAATTTTGCAAAAAACGGACTTATTAGCAACATTTGCTTTGTTGGATAAAGTATATTTTAGATAATTTTCGAGGTAAATATTTTACTTGTGTTATACGACCCGGAGTAATTTATGTAACAAATTTATATCGTGGCGAAGCATACAGGTTTGGGCATTTTGGAGCCAATGATATTTTCCACAATTAGTAAGGGTATGCCAGCAGGACAGCTGTGAATTTGCTTCTGTGAGGTTGGGTTTCGGGAGTATGAAGCAATGGAAGCCTTTGTGAGGTATAGATTTTGATAATACAAAAAAGGAATTGATTTCTATTATTGATATCACTTAAAAACCTTCATCAAATTCGTTATCTAAGTGATCACACTTTAAAGTTTTTGCAAAGAATAGGTTGTTAAATTATACTTATTAAAAAATTTAAAAAAGAATTTGGTGTTATTAATATATTTTTATAACTTGCTCGTGTAATTATTCGGATTGGGAGCATTATCGAAATATACGGGTTAAAAAACCCTTCGATTGAAATGGTAATAAGGAAATTCGATGGTAGTTTATAATAAATATCAGTAAGTATTAAAAAATAAATATTAAATAGGTTAAGCAATGAGAAAAATTATTTTATTCACCTTGGCGTCCTGTATTTTTTTAATTCAATCATGTAAAAAAGATGATGGAGCCAATCCCTACGATCAAAATACCCCCATAACAGTCTCGGCCATGCCGAAAATTTCATCGTTTTTACCGCAAAGTGGTAAGACTGGTGATACTGTTTACATAAAGGGCATCAATTTTACCGGCGCAATAGCGGTAACATTTGGAGGTAAAAGTGCTGGTTCCTTTGCGGTTACATCGGATTCCACTATAAGAGCCATAGTTGGTATTGGGTCAACGGGTACTATTGCTGTTACGAATGCAAAAGGTACAAAGGCTCTTTCTGGTTTTACTTATATCGCTCCCATTCCACCTGTTACAAATGGTAACCTGGCCTTAAACAAGCCAGCCACGGCATCAACAAGTTTTAATGATCCTCAGCTATCAGTAGATGGAAACCTGGGAACCCGTTGGTCGCTGGCGGCAGCAACGGAAAATGAATGGTATAAAGTAGATCTTATGGTGGTTAAAAAAATTAACCGTGTGGACATTAAGTGGGAAGGAGCTTTTGCTTTAGAATATGCGCTGCAGGTATCAAAGGATAATATAACATTCACAACTGTATATTCAACAACTACAAGTCCTGGTGGTGATGTAAGCAACACGTTCACTGCAGTGGATGCAAGATATGTAAAGATTTTGCTTATTAAAGGTGCGTTACCATACCCAATGTCATTCTGGGAATTCGAAGTATATGCCGATCCTCCGCCTGTCAATTTAGCGTTAAATAAAACAGCTTCTGCATCAACGAGTTTCAATGATCCGCAATTATCGATTGACGGAAACCTTGGCACACGCTGGTCATTGGCGGCAGCAACCGAAAACGAGTGGTATAAAGTAGACTTAGGAAAGGTTGAAAGTGTAGGACGCATAGACATCAAGTGGGAAGGAGCTTTTGCTTTAGAATATGCGTTGCAGGTATCAAAGGATAATATAACATTCACAACTGTATATTCAACAACTACAAGTCCTGGTGGTGATGTAAGCAACACGTTCACTGCAGTGGATGCCCGGTACGTAAAAATCCTACTTATAAAAGGGGCATTACCATACCCAATGTCCTTTTGGGAATTCGAAGTCTACAAAAAGTAAACATCCTTTTATCAAATCGCTTTCTTAGGCATCAACTAAATTTTATGACGAAAAGAAACATATTAATTACTTTGATAGCAGGCCTGTTAACAATCACCACCGCCTGTCAAAAGGATAAGCATCCAGCTAAAATACCAGTCACAGATGCTCCCGTTGAAGTATTGGTTAGTATGTATGATTCGGTGATCTATAACCAGGTTAAATATATTCTTGCCAATCAATTGCCTAGTGGTGCTTTTAAAGATAATACCGAATCCAATAGTCGTATCACTCCATATTTTTCGAGCATCGCATGCCGTGCACTGCTTAAAAAGCCATCCGTTGAGAATGTGGCGGCTGTAAAAAAATATTTGATATGGTATATGAGTAAACTTAATGGCACTACCAACCCGAAAACGGGCGGTACTGAAGTGCCGGGTTCGGTTTACGATTATTTTGCCCCTGGTGAAACTACTAACGGTACCTACGATTCAGTAGATTCCTATGCTGCATTATTTCTATCATTAATGAAAGAATTTGCAGAGTTGTCACCAGCAAATAAAGAGTGGGCTAAAGGGTATGCTACTCAGCTTAACCTGATTGGCAGTGCAATGGAAAAATGTGTAGATAATGCAAGTAATAACGTTCCTGCCACATTTGGCCCCGATGATAATGATGGGCTTTCAATAGACTCTTATGTTCATGGAGCCAAGTATACTATGGACAACTCAGAAGTAAATGAGGGTTTTAAAGCAATGTTATGGCTGCAAACAAATGTATTGGGAGGTTCACAAACAGCTCATTTTACATCGCTTTTAGATGGCAACACCAATGCCATAGAGAGCCAGCTTTGGCGTGGTACCATGTATAACTGGAATGACGATGGAAGTGCTGGTGCGACAATTTCCAAATGGACCACCTTCTATGCGGATGCCACCTGTCAATTGTATCCTGGTCTATTTGGCGTAATTAGCCCCCTATCACCTCGTGCCAATCTCCTTTACAGCACATTTAACTTTTATTACCCGGCCTGGTCGGCTGGAACAATATATTCAGGAGGCTACCCATGGGCAATAGTGAGTTATGCTGCAGCTATACTCAACGATAAGGCAAGAGTGGATCAATACATAAATCATATATTGTCGATAAACCGGGGCGGTACCCAGAAAGAACTATGGTACGATGCTGAGGCAGCATACGTGATATTGGCAGCTGATAAAATGAAAAATCAAGGAAATACTCCTGTATTTGTTCCTACTCCGTATGTTCCGCCGCCAATCAATACAACGGGTAACATTGCTTTAAATAAAACGGCTACAGCATCTACGAGCTTTAATGATCCAAATTTGTCCATTGATGGAAACCTCACCACTCGCTGGTCGTTGGCTGCGGCTACGGAAGGAGAATGGTATAAGGTTGACTTAGGCTCTGTCGGAAATGTTGGTCGTGTTGACATTAAGTGGGAGGGCGCTTACGCTACAGAATATGCCTTACAGGTTTCAACCGATAACGTAACCTTTACAACTGTTTTTTCAACAATTCTAGGTATTGGTGGCAATGTAAGTCATGCTTTCACAGTAGCTCAGGCACGATACGTAAAAATCCTGCTTACTAAGGGGGCACTTCCTTATCCGATGTCATTTTGGGAATTCGAAGTTTATCAACAGTAAATTTAATGTGCAAATTTTTCGCTATAAAATTAAATGAATAATAAAATAATAACAATCTGCAATCATCATTAATGGCATTTACAATCCTTAATAAATTTCAATTATGAAAAAACTGTTTATAAAAAAACTGGTCTATTACTTGTCTGCTGTTTTCCTTCTTTTCTCACAAGGTCTTTATGCGCAGGATTCAAAGATTTCCGGTAAAGTTACCGACAAAGAAGGCGTACCCTTAAGGGGAGTAACAGCAACTGTCAAAGAATCTGGCAAAGCCACGGCAACAAACGAAATGGGAGAATTTCAATTGTCGGTACCTGCTGTTCAAAGTACACTCACCTTTACACTTGTTGGTTATGGTACCAAAGATTACATTGTTAAGCCTGGTGAGTATGTCAATGCTGTTTTAGAAACAGTGGCGGCTGATTTACAAACGGTTGTAGTGGTAGGTTATGGATCGGTTACCAAGAAGGAGATAACCGGGGCTGTTTCAGTTATTAAAGGCAGCCAATTAAGCAATATGCCTGTGAGAAGTGCTGTTGATATATTGCAGGGAAAAACTTCTGGTGTAACAGTTTCGCAAAGTAGTGGCAGTCCTGGTTCAGCGTCAGTTGTTCGCATAAGGGGCGTGGGCTCGGTTAATGGAAGTACCGATCCATTGTATATAGTTGATGGTTTACCGCAAACTGATATCAACTACCTTAATCCGAACGATATAGAAAGCATCGCTGTTCATAAAGACGCTTCAGTTGCAGCCATCTACGGTTCACGGGCGTCTAATGGGGTGATCATTGTCACTACAAAGTCGGGAGTAAAAAATGATAAATTATCTGTTGCATACGACAGTTATTACGGTGCTCAATCTCCGTGGAAACGGCCATACATGCTTAACGCAACCGATTTCATCACCTATAAAAATCTTGCTGCAAGCAACGCAGGGGCGGTGCCGCAACTAGACTTTAAATCGCAAGCAAATATTGATTCTGTCCTCCGCTTTGTATCGGCTACAACAGGCCCGGATGGCACTGACTGGTGGAACGAGATTACCAGGTACAATGCACCTGTTCAAAATCACAACCTTAGTATAAGTGGAGGTAATAAATCCGTTAGCTTTTTATCAAGCCTCTCGTACCTTGATCAGAAGGGCATCATTCAAGGTTCGGATTATGGGCGAATGTCATGGCGTAATAATATTAATGCCAAAATAAGTCCAAAGGTTAAATTAAGCACCAACTTTGGGGTGATATATGAAGGCCGCCACACTATTGATGAGAACAACCCGTTTACAGGCACCATCTTTAGCGGCATGACCGCCGATCCAATTACACCTGTTTACCGGAATGATCTTCAGGGCCTTCCTTCTTTTTTAGGAGGTATCAGGAATGGGTATGAGCCCAACAATGTTTTCTCACAATATGCCGGCGTATTATATTCAAATAAGCGCAACCCGGTGGCTCAGATTGATCGCCTTCGTCAAAATAAATACGAAGGTCTTAGCTTGAAAGGTGGTATTACAGCGGACGTGCAGCTATTGAAGTCACTCGGCTTCCAGATCCGGGGCGGCGTGGATATTAACCGTTCTAACACGGATGCATTTGCACCAAAATATTCCCTAAATTCATTTGATAACAATAATTTTAACACAGTCCTGAACGCCTCTTACCAGAGCAACTACTTTGTGTTGGAAAATACGCTTAACTACAACCAAACCTGGGGCAGCTATCATCTTACTGCATTAGCAGGTGTATCCGCAGAAGTAACAAAAGTCTCTTCGTTTAATGCATCTATACAGGGGCTGGTTAACAACGATGTGGACATGCGTATCCTGAGTGCCGGAACTATAAATCCTGCTGTGTCGGGTTATCCATATTCCAATTCACTGAGCTCTTATTTTGGACGTGTAGGATTTGACTATGAAGGGAAATATATCGTTGCTGTTAATGTACGCCGCGATGGCTCATCCCGGTTTGCTGAAGGTTATCGCTGGGGTACTTTTCCATCGGTATCGGCAGCATGGCGGTTTTCACAGGAATCGTTCTTTAAAGAGGGGTCAAACAACTGGCTGACAGATGGTAAAATACGTGCTAGCTATGGTTTGATAGGTAATCAAAATATCGGTGGTGGTGCCTATCTTTCTACCTATGGCAATTCAATTTATGATCGCTATTTGTTTGGTAACAACAGCACGCCCTATATTGGCACAGGCCGTATTTCAACCGGAAATGAACTCCTGCAATGGGAGACATCAAAACAGCTGGATATCGGTCTGGACTTATCAATGTTTTCTAACAGGTTAACATTTGTTGCTGATTATTTTGACAAGAGAGTTGAAAATATGCTGATGATAGTACCATTGCCCTCAGCGCTCGGATTTCCTTCATCGCCTTATTCGAATGCAGGAAACATGCAAAACAAGGGCTGGGAATTTGAACTCGGATACAATAAAAACAATGGCTCAGTAAAATATAGCATCAATGGAAACATTTCTGCTTATAAAAATAAGATACTTACGCTTGGTAACGGAGAGTCGATATTTTCCACAGCACATTTAGGAGAGGTTATTACCAAAACGGAAGTGGGAATGCCAATTGGCTACTACTATGGCTATGTAACAAATGGAATATTTCAAAATGCAAAAGAGGTGGAAGGCAGTGCACAAAGAGATATTTCAACACCCGGCGATATACGCTTTAAAGATCTGAATGGTGATGACGTGTTGGATGCAAAAGATCGGACTATCATTGGTAATCCATGGCCGGATTTCGTGTACGGCCTTACTGGGAATATTGCTTATGCCGGTTTTGATCTGAGTTTATTTCTGCAAGGTTCGCAGGGCAATGATGTAATGAATATACTACGGTATGATACAGAATCGGGTACAGGTTATTACAATGCTCCACGGGGGTTTCTGAACAAGTCTTGGAGCGGCCCTGGCAGCACTGACAGGTACCATAAAATTTCTCAGACACAGGGAATCAACAATAGTGTGTCGGATTATTTTGTTGAAGATGGTTCATACTTACGAATAAAGAACCTGCAATTAGGTTACAGTTTTCAGGGGCAATTCATGCAAAAGTTAAAAATCGAAAAATTAAGACTTTTTATTGGCGCACAAAATCTTGTTACAATCACCGGTTATTCAGGCTTGGACCCGGAAATTGGATCAGCTGATCCAAAACTTACAGGAATCGATCAGGGGTATTATCCCCAGGCAAGGACATTTATGTTTGGTATCAATGCAAAATTTTAAAACAGTACAAAAATGAAAAAATCACTTTATATAATTACGTCCTTCATGATGCTGGGACTGATATCCTGTAAAAAAGATTTTCTTAACCGACCACCCTTAGGTGTTCAAACTGAAGAGAACTTTTTTAAATCGCCTGGTGCAGCTTTAAAAACAGTTGTAAAATGTTACCAGGTATTTAACGACGCATATGGATACGAAGCGCCCCGTGCCGAGCTAGGTAATATGGCGACTGATGATAGCCAAAAAGGAGGCTCAGATGCTGGTGATCGCCCCTTTGTAACTGATCTCGGTTATGCAAGAGCGATATCAAGCAATTCAAGTCTGCAAAATTTTTGGTCTACCTCTTATCTCGGCATTGGTAACTGTAATGTGGGGTTAGACAATTTGCCGCTAAATAAATTGTTAGATGAGAATGGCTATGAATTAACGAGCCAGACCCGTGACCGTTATTTGGGTGAGATGAAGTTTATAAGGGCTTATCTCTACTTTGAATTGGTGAAGGTCTTTGGCGGAGTACCACTTCTTAAAACCACGCCTACTGTAAATGACGGTAACACGCTGGCAAGAGCAAGTGCTACAGAAGTATTTGAATTCATTATTAAGGATTTTGAAGAGGCTGCTGTCACCCTTCCTTCCAAAAAAGATATGCCTGTAGCCGACCTGGGCCATGCCAGCAAAGAGGCAGCATGGGCAATGCAAGCAAGGGTGTTTCTTTATTTTGCAAAAGACAATACCTCCCTGTTTGAGAAAGCAAGAGATGCCGCAAAAAAGGTGATTGATCAAAATGTTTTTTCGCTGGCTCCAGAGTTTCAAGACCTGTTTTTAGAGAATGGGTATAAGACACAGGAACCTGTTTTCTCGATCATAAAAGGCGACAACCCCGCTGCAAATATATACGGTGCTTTTACACCTCTTTATACATCTCCACGTGGAGCCACCGGGGCATATGGCTTTGATCAACCTACCCAGAATTTGGTGAATGAGTTTGAACCTGGAGATCCACGTTTATTGTTTACCGTTATTGAACCCGGAGACGTATTTCCTAAAGTTTCCGGTCAGGAAGTTTTAGATTTCTCATCTTACCCTAGTACGGGATATCACAATCGTAAAAGCTATTTGCCGCCTACGCGGCGTGGTGCAGGATGGGGAGATGATGCATGGGCTTTTCACCCGATCCGTTATGCCGACGTTCTTTTAATGTACGCTGAAGCTTTGTTACTAAGCGGTGGAGGTAAACAGGCAGTTGCTGACAATATCAATCAGGTGAGGCGTAGGGCGAGTAATTCACGAAAAACCGATATAGAGGCAATTAGCCGTGTACGTGTTATTTCAAATGCTTCACTACCAGATGTTAAAGCCTCGGATGATCTGTTCAAAGCTATTCAGCATGAGCGCCGGACAGAGTTTGCAATGGAATACCAGCGTTTATTTGATCTGCAGAGATGGAATTCATATATAGAGACCATGAATAATTATTCATCTGATCCACTATCCAATGGAAAAGGCGCTGCTTTCAAAAAAGGGGTTAACGAGTTGTTCCCGATTCCACAGGCAGAGATTGATAGATCAGGAGGGTCCACAGTACAAAACACCGGTTATTAATTAATAAATTTCAATATCCCTAACATTATTCTGGTTAACACACAAAAGCTCAGATAGATGAAAAGACAAAGTTTTTTTTTAGTAGTTGCGCTGCTATTTAGTTTGATGAACGACCTGCATGCACAGGCCGGGCAATTTGCTAAACCCGAAATCAGCTTAACGCTTATTCCGCCCTCTCCGGTAACTGACCAAATAGTACTGGATGTAAGGGCTGCGATATGGAACAATACTAAAGCAAATAAAACAATTAATGTTCGTATTTATCTTGATAAAGATGACAAGTCGAATTTGCTGTACCAGCGTAGTTTTGTCCTTGCCGGAAAGGCAAATGCCGGTATTAAATTTCCCTGGAAAACAAAAGGCCACGCTGGTGATCACAAAATAATCATGGTGACTACCTCCGGAAAAAAAATCCTGCGTACCGAACGACCCCTGCAGGTGTTAGCATCCAACATACGTTCGACCCGGCGTATTGATGGTGCCTGGCTTGGCTTTTATCATTGGAGCGAAGATGAAGGCAAGTATTGGAATTCGGAATTAAAAAAAGCTACTGATGCGCAATGGGGCGAAATGATGGATGCGCAACATGGGCTTGAGATGAATATCATAGTTATACAGGATGTTATTCGCAATCCCACGGCATACGCTGGTAAACATACTATTGAAAAAGATGGTTATAAAGGTGTACCATATTATCCTTCTAAATTGTTTCCCGGAAAAGTACCTATTGCGGCTGTTGACCCACTTGAAGCTGTATTGGCACAGGCAGATAAAAATGGTATGAATGTTTTTGTAGGCGTAGGTGCTTATGCATGGTTTGATTTTACAGCGGGCTCACTCAGGTGGCATAAAAAACTTGCAACAGAACTCTGGAATAAATATGGACATCATCGCTCTTTTTACGGATGGTATGTGAGTGAAGAACAGGATGGAGGGCTTGGCGATGCGCAAGCCAGAAAGGATATTGTACATTTCTTTAAGGAATTCAGCGCATTTATAAAAGCTAAAACTCCTGACAAGCCGATTATGCTTGCCACCAATTCACACAACGTGAGGGGAGCTGAAGCAACCTATCGAAAATTGTTACCTAACCTCGATATATTATGTCCGTTTGGATTTCATCGTATGCCAGCTACGGATCTTACCGGCGAACAGTCTGCTGCTAAATTGCAGTCGCTCTGCAACGAAGCTGGATCACATCTCTGGATGGATATGGAAGTATTTAATTTCGCTGAAAACAATGCACTTGTGCCACGGCCAATTGGCGGGCTGTTAAGTGATTTGCATCGCTTCCCAAATTTCGAAAAAATCTTATGCTACCAATTTCCCGGCCTGTTGAACAGTCCCGATATGTCCATTAAACCCGGCGGGCCAAATACGGTGAAACTGTACCTCGATTACAAGCAATATTTAGACTCCGTCAAGATAAGCGGCTATCAGCCGGTTACGGATACTACCCAAATACGTACCAAATAAACTCAACTTCTTATTTAACACAAGAATGCTATGGATACACTTAAATATAAAGAGATTTTCCGCAAAGAATTATTGAATAATGTGGTTCCATTCTGGACAAAAAATTCCGAAGATGCAGCGTATGGCGGCTTTTTTACCTGCCTCGACGAGAAAGGGGAAGTTTATGACACAGATAAATTTATGTGGTTGCAATGCCGCCAGATATGGACGCTATCT
>JANPNY010000432.1:0-1679 GCA_031427745.1 Chitinophagaceae bacterium
TTAAAAGATTTTTCTACCAACGCTACACAGGTACAAACGAGCGCTTACCTTTTATTAGCCGATGCTTATTCTGAATTAAAAAAGAATGACGATGCTTTGAACTATTATAAAAAAGCGGTTGCTGTTAACAGCAAAGATGAATTTATGACGCCGGAAGCCTTGTTTAAAGCTGGTTTATTTGCAGATGCAACTGGCAAGTCGAAAGAAGCCATTGATTTTTTTAAAAGGATAAAAGAGGAATTTCCTAAAAACGGTCATGCTAATGAAGTTGATAAATATTTAGCAAGGCTGGGGGTGATAGAATAATTTATAGCTGTTATTAACGGTTGAAATAAAAGTCAACAAGTGATTTTATCAGCCACGTTTTTGAGGGTGCAGGCATATCATTCTGCATCTTTTTTTTTCACCGCGGAGAACAGGAGTTGGCGGAGTTTTCGCAGAGATTTATTTTACCTCTGCGTTAACTCTATTTTCTCATGTTCTCTGCGGTTAACTTTCACCGCGGAGAACAATTTGGTTGAATAGATAAATAACATGCCATTAATAACTGCAAAAAAATTGCGCTAACGTTTATAGTCTATGTCCTTAAATTCACCTAATTTATCAAATATAACAGGCATCCAGTTAACAAAGGATGCCTGTGTTGTAATTATCCGTACAGAATGGAATGCGGCTGTGCTGGATGTGTTGGAAGCCGGTTGTGTAAAGGTTTTAAAGGAATACGAGGTATCTTATAAGATAATTACAGTACCCGGTGCTTTTGAAATCCCCTTTGCAACCAAAGCCTACTGGGAATCTCATAAATATAAAAAAGATAAGCCACATGCATTTATTGCCCTCGCCTGTGTAATAAGGGGCGATACACCCCATTTTGATTATGTATGCAAAGCTGTTACGGATGGGGTATTGAACTTGAACCTGGTTTTGCCGGTACCAACTATTTTTGGTGTTCTTACCGTAGATAACCAGGAGCAGGCCAATGAAAGAATCGGCGGAATACATGGCCATAAAGGGGAAGAAGCTGCTATAACCGCAATAAAAATGATCGGCTTAAAACAAAGTTTTTCTCCAAAACAATAAAGGCCTAATATATCCTGTCACCGAAATAGTAACGGCAATAAATAAGAAAACTTCATTTATCTAATTCATAAATTCCCCTGTAGGGGCAAGGGGCATGAGAGTACAAATATTTATACCTTGTTTTATCGATCAGTTGTATCCACAAACTGCCTTTAATATGGTGAAAGTGCTGGAAAAAGCCTGCTGTGAAGTAATCTACAATACCAATCAAACCTGTTGCGGACAACCAGCGTTTAATGCCGGTTTTTGGGATGAAGCGAGGGAAGTATGCACTAAGTTTATTAAAGATTTCGACAATGCAGATTACATCGTTTGTCCAAGCGCCAGTTGCGTTGGATTTGTAAGAAATTACTACGCTAAATTGTTCGATAACTCCTCCTATCACAACCAGGTAAAAGATTTAAATGGGCGGATTTTTGAGTTTACAGAATTCCTTACAGATGTGCTGCACATTGAAAATTACGGAGCTGAATTAAATGCAACGGCAACCTATCATGATAGTTGCGCTGCATTACGGGAGTGTAAAATAAAAACTGCCCCCCGCAAATTGCTGGCACGAGTAAAAGGATTACAATTGGTAGAAATGGATGAAGTAGAAA
>JANPNY010000433.1:0-5926 GCA_031427745.1 Chitinophagaceae bacterium
GGTGCATTCAGTATGATTATGCCAAATGTAGAGTTGGGAGATTTTTGCGTGGTGGCAGCCAAAAGTTTTGTAAAAACTTCTTTCCCTGCTTACTCCATTATTGGGGGCATACCAGCAAAATTGATTAGGAAAATGACCGAGGCTGAAATAGAAATGTTATTAAAAAATGATTAAGTTTCTAGATCTGCAAGCCATTAATAACTCCTTTCAGCCCCGGCTATCCAAGGCAATTGAACGAGTGGTAAACTCGGGTTGGTATTTGTTGGGAGAAGAAACCAAGCAATTTGAAAAAGAATATGCTGCGTATTGCGGCAGTAAACATTGCATTGGTGTAGCCAACGGGTTAGATGCACTCCGGCTAATTTTAAAAGCCTGGATGGAGATGGGCTTAATGAAGGAAGGTGACGAAATTATTGTACCAGCCAATACTTATATTGCCTCTATACTTGCCATTACCGATAACCGCCTGGTTCCGGTGCTGGTTGAACCCGATATCAATAGTTACAATATCAATCCATTTTTGATAGAAGAGAAAATAACCAATCGTACCAGAGCTATAATGGTGGTGCATTTATATGGGCAAATAGCCATGCACCCGGAAATAGAAAAACTGGCATCAACATATAGGCTGAAGCTGATTGAAGATGCTGCTCAATCACAGGGGGCAGAATATGTGGCTGCTGACGGCAAAATAAAAATATCAGGCAATATTGGCCATGCAGCAGGGCATAGTTTTTATCCCGGCAAAAACTTAGGCGCTTTAGGAGATGCAGGTGCAGTAACTACCAATGATGATGAACTGGCAACAATGGTAAGAACAATTGCCAACTATGGTTCACAGGTTAAATATCGTAATGAGTACCATGGCTTAAATTCCAGGCTCGATGAAATACAGGCTGCAGTACTGAGGGTAAAGCTAGAACGGATGGAAGCAGATAATCAAAAGCGCAGAGTAATTGCTCAATATTTTAAAGAAAATATCAACAACGCTAACATTATCTTACCACAGTTATTGGTCAATAAAAATTCAGTCGCCAATAACCGGAGCCACGTGTGGCACCTGTTTGTAATAAGAAATGGCAAAAGGGATAAATTGCAAAGCTATCTGGAGGCCCAAGGCATCCAAACTTTAATACATTACCCTATCCCTCCACATAAACAGGTGGCTTACAGGCAATGGAATCAACAATCTTTGCCCATTACCGAAACTATCCACCAACAAGTGTTAAGCCTGCCTATAAGCCCGATAATGGATATAATTGATGTGGAAAAAATTTCAAATGCAATAACCCTATTTTAACAAAATTAAAATTACATTAATTCATTTCCTTATATTTTTACAGGATGAATACTACAGCAAAACTTAAATATCAATCTGATTATGCTGAATTGCCTTTTGAAAATATTTTGAGGGAATACAGAAAGCAGAACATTTTAAATATACTTAAGGCTCATCAGCATAATTGTATTTTAGAAATAGGCTCCGGCCCCGAACCGTTTTTTTGCGATTTTGATGAGTATAAAAAAATGATTGTGATAGAGCCGGGCATAAATTATTATCATACTGCCAAAGCATTAGCTGCAACTAATTCCAGGGTGGAATTAATAAATGACTGTATAGAAAATTTACAGTCAACACTTAAAAATGAAGTTTTTGATTTTATTATTATAGGAGGCTTTTTGCATGAGATTGGTAATCCGGATGAAGTGCTGCAGGTGGTGAAAAAATTATGTTCTCCTGGTACAATGGTTCACACATTTGTGCCCAATGCAAACTCATTTCATCGGCTAATTGCTTACGAAATGAAAATGATTAAAAACGTGTATGAGAAATCAGGTCACGATGAATTGTTTCAAAGGTTTAAGGTATATGATATCCCATCAATTAAACAGTTACTGGAGCAAAATGGTTTTTTAGTAAAAGATTGCAGCACCTATTTTATAAAACCCTTTACACACAGCCAGTTACAGCAAATGCTCGATACTAAAATTATCGATAAAACGGTAATAGATGGCTTAAATGCAGTCACCAAATATTTTCCTGATAATGGCGCAGAAATTTCTATAAACTGCACTCCTGTTTTTTAACGCTCCTCTAAACAAAATGTTGGCCTGGTAAGCGATGATAAAATTTCTTGACCTGCAAACCATCAATCATTCATTTGAACCAGTCTTATCACAAGCTGTACAAAAAGCTGTACATTCTGGCTGGTATTTATTGGGAGAAGAAACCAAACAATTTGAAAAAGAATATGCTGGTTATTGCGGCACCAAACACTGTATTGGTGTAGCCAATGGGCTGGATGCACTGCGGCTGATTTTAAAAGCCTGGATGGAAATGGGTTTAATGAAAGAGGGCGATGAGATTATTGTGCCAGCCAATACTTACATTGCTTCTTTGCTTGTTATTACGGATAACAGGTTAGTACCAGTGTTGGTAGAACTTGATATCAATACCTACAATATTGATCCTTTTTTAATAGAAGAAAAAATAACCGATCGTACCAAAGCCATTATGATGGTGCATTTATACGGGCAAATAGCCATGCATCTTCAACTGGAAAAACTAGCAGCAAAATACCAGTTAAAATTAAATGAAGATGGTGCACAATCACAGGGGGCTGAATATATAGATTTAGATGGACATGTAAAAATAGCAGGCAATATAGGTGATGCAGCCGGACATAGTTTTTACTCCGGCAAAAATCTCGGCGCTTTAGGAGATGCAGGTGCTGTAACTACCAATGACGATGCACTGGCTGCCATGGTAAAGACAATTGCCAACTATGGTTCTACCAAAAAATATCATAATGAATACGCTGGTTTAAACTCAAGGTTGGATTAAATACAGGCTGCTGCGTTAAGGGTAAAGCTGCAACGCATGGAAACAGACAATCAGCGCCGGAGAGAAATTACCCAATACTATATTGAACATATTGAAAACACGGGCATTATACTACTGAGAACAGACAATAGCCAACAGTCTGTTGCCAACGACCGGAGTAATGTATGGCATATGTTTGTGGTAAGAAACAGTAATAGAGATATTTTACAAAAACACCTCGAAGCAAACGGCGTACAAATGCTGATACATTATCCTATACCTCCACACAAACAATCGGAATACCAGCAATGGAATCATTTGTCGTTCCCCATCACAGAACAAATACACCAGGAGGTGTTAAGTTTACCCATGAGTGCAGTATTAAAGGCAACTGAAATGGCAATGGTTGCAGAAGCAGTAAATAGCTTTTAACAAAGCAGGCAATAATTAATCCATCAATTGTCAGAAGAAAAATCATCTTACCGTCAGATTATGAAATCTACTTCCCTTTTTGGGGGAGTGCAGGTTTTTAATATCCTGATCAGTATTATCCGATCTAAATTTATCGCAGTACTGCTTGGCCCTTCCGGTATGGGGATTGCCGGCTTATTGCTTTCCACAACCAGCATGATTGGCAGTGTTACTAATTTTGGGCTAAGTACCAGTGCCATCAAAAATGTGGCAGAAGCCAATGGAACAGGAGATAGTAAGCGTATAGGTACAATCGTGGCTGTGATAAAAAAACTGGTTTGGATAACCGGCTTATTGGGTACAGTTGTTACCTTTATTTTAGCACCAGTTTTAAGTAAACTTACCTTTGGAAATCCAGATTATACAGTTGCATTTAGATGGGTTTCGGTAACCCTTTTGCTGGGTCAAATTTCATCAGGACGCATGGTACTGCTACAGGGAATGAGGAAATTACAATTCCTTGCCAAATCCAGTATCATTGGTTCTGTTTTGGGATTGTTGTTATCGGTACCCGTGTATTATTGGTTGGGTGCTAAAGGAATTGTACCGGCTCTTATTATTACTGCGGGAATTAGTTTTTCCCTGTCTTATTATTTTACTTCTAAGATAGCCATCAGCAAAGTGCGGGTGTCTATAGCAACCGTCAAACTGGAAGGGGCAGGAATGCTAAAAATGGGTTTTATGCTGAGTATGAGTGGCATGATTGGCATGGCAACCGGATATATACTGAGTATTTTTATTAGTCGCTTTGGAGGTGTAGACCAGGTAGGCCTTTATAATGCAGGTTTTGCCATCGTTAATACTTATGTAGGCATGATTTTTACCGCTATGGTTACAGATTATTTTCCCCGGCTTTCTGCTGTTTCCAATGATAACGCTAGTTCTACTAAATTAGTTAACCAGCAGGCCGAAATTGGCATCTTAATAATAGCGCCTATATTGAATCTCTTTATGGTTTTTATAAATGCGGTTGTCATTATCTTATATACCGCTAAGTTTTTGGCCATCACCGGAATGATACAATATGTTGCCCTAGGTATTTTTTTAAAAACGGTTAGCTGGTCAATGGGATATATGATTCTTGCTAAAGGGGATACAAAAATATTTTTTTACAGTGAATTACTGGCCAATATTTATATCATGTTAATCAATATGTTATTTTATAAGACTTACGGATTGGATGGACTTGGAATCTCCTTTTTTGTGTGCTATATCCTGGGAGTAATTCAGGGTTATGCTATCCTCCATTGGAAATACCAATTTAAGTTTGAAAAATCTTTTTACAGGGTATTTACCGTTCAGTTCGTACTGATTGTAATTTGCTTTTTATTGGTACATTTTTACAAAGACGCCATACGTTATGTCATTACACTGCCTATAATAATAGCAGCCACCATTTTTTCTTTACTGGAACTAAATAAGAAACTGGACGTCGTTACGTTCATTCGAAATAAAATAAAAAGTAAAAAAACTAATTGGAACAACCTCTAGTATCCATCATAGTAGCCACCTTTAATTCGGCTCAGTTTGTAATTGAAACGCTTGAAAGTGCGAAGGCGCAAACTTATCAGTCTATTGAATTGGTTGTTTCTGATGATTGTTCATCAGATAATACGGTAGAATTGTGCAGGAATTGGATCGTCCAAAATAAAGATCGATTTGTAAATACCCAATTAATCACTGTGCCTGAAAATACTGGTGTTTCTGCCAATTGCAATCGTTGTATCAATACCGCCAAATCTGACTGGATAAAATTTATTGCCGGAGATGATATCTTATTGCCCAATTGCATTGCTGATAATATGGAATTTGTAAAACAAAACCCAATTGCAAAAGCGGTTTTTTCTGATGTGCTGTTGTACCAAAATGACTTTAAGGAAGAAAATTTTTTGCACACTATTCCGGGAAGTTTTCCAATGAACATCATGAACCCCAACTTCACAGCAAGGGATCAATATAATCTCCTGTTGATTTCGGATCGGATTACTTTTACTCCATCTGTTTTTCTACGTCGCCAAGCCTTATTGGATGTAGGTGGTTACGATGAGTCTAATAAACTAATTGAAGATTACCCAATGTGGTTGAAACTTACGAAGGCGGGTAATAAAATGTATTTTTTTCAGCAGTCAACGGTAGGATACCGAAGGCACCAGGCTGCCGCCAATAATTTATCTGAATATGGATTGTTTAAGCCTTTGTTTTTTAAAGCTGCTGTCATTAGGAAAAAGGAAGTTTACCCATACCTGCCCTGGGATATTGTTGGAAGTGAAAAGCAAATTTATTGGGTATCAAAAATATTTCAGCAACTGGGAATTAACAAGAAGACTTACCTGAACGCTGCATTGTACAAATGTTGCACAATCTATCTGAACCCATTTCGTTACATTATTTATTTCAAAAAGAAAGTTTTGAAGATGGGTGAAACCAATGTCTTTTATTCGGACAGGTAAACAGCTTATAATATGATTTTACACAATAATCAACAGCAAACGAGTTAGTAATAATGAGAACAACTATCATCGCAGGTGCCCGGCCCAATTTTATAAAAGTGGCCCCGGTTATACATGCGATCAGGAAGGCACAACTGGCAGGATCGGATATTTACTACCGCTTGGTGCACACCGGCCAGCA
>JANPNY010000434.1:0-2807 GCA_031427745.1 Chitinophagaceae bacterium
CTTTTGGCTATGGCAATATCACTCAACTTACCAAAGAAATATCAAAACCTGTTGGCACGCTGTGGTTGCTGACGGCGATACTGTTTACAATTGCCGTTATTTTATTTATAGCAAAAAAAGATGCCTGGTGCATAGTGGAAATACTAGCTGTACTACTTTCTCAGGCACTGATTTTTACTTTTTGGAAAGATGCAAAATTCGGCAGCATTGCAAATATCATTATACTAATTGCCATTGTTGCGGCGTGGGGCAGCATACAATTTGAAAATACTTTCCGGAAAGATATAAAAGCAAATTCCGAAACAAGCAACCCGCTATCTGCAGATATGATTGCAGAAGCCGACCTGCAATTGATGCCCGAACCTATAAAAAAATACCTGCGTTTTGCGGGAGTAGTTAACAAGCCGAAAGTAAAAAATATGCGGATTGTATTTGAAGGGGAGATGAGAGAAAAAGGAAAAGAATATTTTTCATTCACTTCCGAACAATACAATTTTTTTGATGAACCAACCCGTTTATTTTTTATGAAAGCCCGCATGTTTGGAGTTACAGTTCCCGGGTATCATCATTACATCAATGGTAAGGCGGTAATGGATATCAGGCTGTTTGGTTGGTTCCCTATTGTACAGAAAAGTGGTGGAGTTATGAATAAAGCAGAAACGGTAACACTGTTTAATGATATGTGCCTGATGGCACCTGCAACTTTAATTGACAAGCGTATTCAATGGCAGGCAATCGACAGTAATTCAACCAAAGCAATTTTTACCAATCATGGTATTTCTATTGCTGCTGTTTTGTATTTTAATGACAGGGGGGAGCTGGTTGATTTCGTTTCCAGCGATCGCAGTGCTGTTACCGATATGAAGCAGTATCCATTTTCTACTCCTGCTAAAAATTACAAAATAATTAATGGTATAAATGTGATGACATACGGAGAAGCTATCTGGCATTATCCAGATGGAAAATTTGTATATGGAAAATTTAATTTGAAAGAAATTGAATACAATTTAACTCAATTTAAAAAATGAAAATAGTAGCAGAATAAACATAACGCTACGCCTATCTTAATGGAATCTGTTGCCTCATGTTTTTGAATTTGTCACAGTGCCTGGTACTGAAACAGGTAGACTGAATATCAAACTAAATCCGTCTTTGTATTGTTAGCCTGTTCATCTTTATCATTTGTTTATACCCGGCAATATTGATGCAAATTTTGTTGTTAACTTACGGGTTCATTTACATCATTTAATCAGCGTTAAAAAAGTAGTTTTGCTGCCTTCCAAATTTCCAACAGTTACCAAAAGGATATTTTTTATAATCAGCCGTGCTGTTGTTTGCTTTGTTGCTGTAATTATTTGTACTGTTGCAAGCGCTCAATTGTGCAGCGGCAGCCTCGGCGATCCTGTAGTGAACATTACTTTCGGAGCTGGTGTTGGCCCCGGTGCTGCACTATCTGCCGCAACAACCAGCTACCGGTACACAACCGATGCCTGTCCGCTAAACGGGTTCTATTCACTTTTAAATAAGGGTGTTGAATGTAATTATGGATGGCATATTTTACCGGGTGATCATACAGGTAATACCAATGGATATTTTATGCTGGTGGACGCCTCTTTGGAGCCCGGTGTTTTTTATCTGGATACGGTAAAAAATCTTTGTGCAAATACTACTTATGAGTTTGCAGCATGGATGCTTAATCTTAAATACGTAACACAGGGAACCAGGCCTAATATCACTTTTAATATTGAATCCCTGGACGGGCAGGTATTAAAAACTTTTAATTCCGGCGAGATACCGGTTGAGCAGACAATTAACTGGAAGCAATATGGTTTTTATTTTACAACCCCTTTAAATGTTTCCGCTATTGTTTTACGCATGACCAATAATGCACCCGGCGGCGATGGAAATGATTTTGCCCTGGATGATATTACTTTTCGTCCCTGTGGACAATTGATTACTGCCAGTGTACAGGGACTTACCAACAAACCCATTGATGTGTGCGATGACAACAGCAATATTTATACTTTCACCGCAGCCGTTTCATCAGGCTATGTTTCACCTGTTTACCAGTGGCAACTGAGTACCAGTAAAGGAAACAGCTGGAATGATATTGCGGGAGAAAAGAATATCCTTTTTGATCGGCAACCAACTGCTGCAGGTAATTTCTGGTATCGGTTTACAGTTGTGGAAGCAGGTGCAGGTACGGCCACTACCTGTCGCATTGCATCCAATACAATCATCGTAAATGTGCATCCCAAACCGTTTGTAGATGCAGGAGCCGACAGGATGCTGGTTGCTGGAAATTCGATTACACTGATGGGCAATGTAGAAGGAGAAAATGTTACCTATGCCTGGGAACCGCCGAATTTTATTGATAACATTCATACATTAACACCGTCAGTTTCTCCGGTACAGGATATCAGCTACCAGCTTTCTGCCAGTTCTGCATATGGTTGCACCAACAGCGACCAGGTGCAGGTGAAAGTGATATCCGGCTTGTATATTCCATCTGCCTTTACGCCTAATGCTGATGGCAAAAATGATACCTGGAAAATTCCATTTCTCGATCCAGCTATGCATTACACCGTACAGGTTTTTAACCGGCTCGGACAAAGGGTTTACCAGGCATCTGATGAAGTGGTGGAGTGGGATGGAAAGTTTAATGGACTGCAGCAGCCCATTAACTTGGGTAGCGCCAAAGAACACAATGTTGTTGGCGGGTGTTGTGTTGAAGTTTGTTCCGGTGATGGTGACGGTTGTTCCTATGGGGCCGAAGTTGGGAGTGAAAGAGGTGATGGTGGGTGGTG
>JANPNY010000435.1:0-7345 GCA_031427745.1 Chitinophagaceae bacterium
ATTTTAGCAGGTAAAAAATGATTATCCGGCATCATTTGCTTACTTTGTTTTCTAATAAAAATTTAAGTATCGGGTATGGTCAAAAAAAGGTTTACCAGCATTATCATATTACTTGTTTTAACTTCTCTTTATTTAAATGTGCTGAAGGCACAACGTATTGACTCCTTATTGGGAATTTTGGAAACAACCTATCCCCAGGAAAAAATACATGTTCAGTTTGATAAATTATATTACAATGCCGGGGAAACTATTTGGTTTAAGGCATACATAGTAGCCGACAATTTACCCGGCCCTATCAGCAAAACAATGTATGCTGATCTTGTGGATGACAGGGGCAGTTTGCTACAACGAAAAATGATGCCCATCATACATTCGGGGGCTGCATCCAGCTTCGGGCTGCCTGATACAATGCAGGCCTCCAGGCTCTTTGTTAGAGCCTACACCAAATGGATGCTGAACTTTGATTCAATGCTGATTTATACCAAACCTATCCAGATTATTGCTGCAAAAAATATTTCTAAAAAACCAGCTACGGCCATCACTTACAATGTTCAATTCTTTCCTGAAAGTGGCGACCTGGTTGACAATATTTCATCTGTTGTTGCATTTAAAGCTAACGATAGCCAAGGTGTTCCTTTTAATATTAAAGGAGATATTACAGACAGTAAAGGTAAAAAAGTTAGCAGCTTTACCGCTGTGCATGATGGTATGGGCTCATTTGAGTTATTACCACTGTCCAACGAAAAATATACAGCCGAATGGAAAGATAAAAACGGAATAAAGCATGAAACAACTCTACCGGTTTCTAAAAAACAAGGAGCCGTATTATCCGTTGCCGCATCAGGCGAAAAGCTGTATTATACAATCAAGCGCCCTGAGCAAGCAACTGCCAATTTTACATCGTTTCAAGTGATAGCCCAAATGCAGCAGCGGGAGGTGTACAGTGCCAGGATAAACATGTCGAAAAAAACCACTGTAATTGCACCAATTGAAACAGAAAATTTACCTAATGGTGTATTGCAGATAACCATATTTAATGCCGACGAAATACCTGTTGCAGAGCGGATCGTTTTCATCAACCATGATAATTATTCTTTTATAACAGACCTGCATGCGGTTGAAAAAAACCTGAATAAACGGGGCCGTACTGTTTTGCAACTGGATGTTGGAGATAACCTGTTAACCAATTTGTCTATCTCTGTTACTGATGCCGGTATTAACCCTGTTACAGAAAACGAAGAAAGTATTTACTCTCGTTTTTTACTCAGCAACGATTTAAAAGGAACTGTTTACAATCCTGCTTATTATTTTTCTAATACAGATGATTCCGTAAAAATATTTTTGGATCTTGTTATGATGACCAATGGCTGGCGCCGATTTAAATGGGAGGATGTATTAGCCGAAAAATTACCAGTTATAAAATACCAACCAGATAATTTTTTATCTATCAACGGTAGTGTATTGGGACTATCCAGAACACAATTATACCAAAAAGATTTGACGGGTATTTTTAAAACAAAAAACGGTGCCGTTACTATTTATAATATCCCCATTAACAAGGACGGTTCTTTTAGTGAAACAGGATTAAATTTTTACGACACAGCACAACTATATTACTCGTTGAGCAACGATAAAGACAAGGTGCTTACCACTGCAGCAAGTTTTTCGTTCCTCAGCAATTTTTTAAAACCTCCACCTGCAGGAAATGTGTTGCTTTCTTCCTTTTATCAACCGCTGTACCAGGATAGTGCAGTGCTGCTTAAAAACAACAGCATGGTGGCGCTGCTAAAAAAACAATCAGACTTTAATAAAGTAAAAACACTGGAAACAGTATTGCTGGTGCGAAAGCAACCTTCGTTAAAAGAGAAAATGGAGAAAGAATATACTTCTGGTTTTTTTAGTGGTGGAGATGGTTATACGTTTACAACCGAAGATGACCCTTTTGCTAAATCAGCAACCAGTGTTCTTGCTTATCTGCAAGGGAAAGTAGCAGGTTTACAAATATCGAGCGTTGGCCAGGGCGGTGCTTCCTGGCGGGGAAGTAACACCAGTATATTTTTGAATGAAGTAAATTCCGATCTCAATTCCGTGCAAAATATTAATATGAATGATGTAGCCATGATAAAGGTTTACAGGCCACCATTTTTTGGAGCGATGGGTGGTGGTGCCGGCGGCGCCATTGCGATTTATACCAAGAAAGGTAGCAAAGATAATTCTCAGGTTAAGGGGTTGCCTTTTACACCTGTTAATGGCTACTCATCTATTAAACAATTTTATGTGCCGGATTACGAAACGGATACAGACCCAAATTTGAAAGATTATCGCAGCACGCTTTACTGGAATCCGTTTTTAATTTTTGATAAGGGCCGCAGACGCATCACTATTCCTTTTTTTAACAGCGATAACTGCAAAAAAATGCGCATTACAATAGAAGGAATTAATGAAGCAGGCCAGCTTACAAGAGAAGAGAGAATTATTGAGTAAGCTTATATTAATTGTTTAGAAATTACACCGCATAATAATTTTTTTATCGGCTTGGTTTAGTAGTTTAGAAGTTTAGTTGTAGCATAAAATCGTAAACTAAACAGGCCGCTTTATAATATGACAGGCATTCTTTCAACCCTGTCGTTGCAGTGCTGTTGCAGCATCCCGGCAATATTGATATCATTTTATCAGGCCAGGTTTATCAGGTAATCAAACAGATTTACTTCGGATGAAATACCTAATTTTTTTCTCAATCTGTAGCGGCTTATTTCAATACCTCTTACCGAAATATTCATCAACTGTGCAATCTCTTTGGTAGATAAATTCATTCTTAAATAGGCCGATAATTTTAACTCATTCCCGGTAACCGTTGGATGCTTTTCTTTTAGAATTACTACAAAGTCTCTGTGTACCTTATCAAAATGCTGGGCAAAATGTTCCCAGTCTTTATCCATTTTATCATCTTCACTCAACACCTTTATCATCTTCTTTAATTCACTTATCGATTTTTCGTTATCAAGTACTTTAATCAAGCGATTCAACTCAGTTTTTACCTTTGTAAGCAACTCTCCTTTTTGTACCAGGTGCATAGCGGATGTGGCCAATTCGGAATTTTTAAAGTCAACTTCGGCCTGCAGTTTTTCGTTCCTCAATATTACCAGTTCGTTTGCAGCCTTATCTATTTCTAACTGGTGCAGGTATTGCAATTTTTTCTGTTCTTCTTCGTACCGGGCTTCCCGAAGATTGTATTTATTGCGCTGCCATTTGTTTAAAAAATACATTGCCACACAAAGCAGCAGAAAATAAATAAAATTAGCCAGCTTGCTTTTATACCAGGGTGGTAATATTTTAAAACTGTAGGAAGCCTGGGCAGATTCATTGCCAAGATTGTTCCGAACTTTTATTTGAAATGTATAATTTCCGGGTGGTAGATTAGTGTACTCCTTTTCTGTTTTATTTGACCAGCCACCCCAATTTTCATCAAAGCCCTGTAACTTATAACTGTATTCCAGATTGTTCTGTTGGCCAAACAATGGGGTTGAATATTCAAAATGAATTGTTTTCCAGGTACTATTAACTTCCGGAATTTTTGCTTTTGCCTGAATTTGCTTTTCATTTACTTCTGAAAAATAACCCCCGAATAAAAGACTGTCTTTATCCGCTACAATTATCACGGTTCTTATCTGGGCCTGCAACGCCGGCATGTTCTTTTTATATTTTTCATAGTTAATATGAAAAAAACCCTTTTCACCACCTACAAAAATATTTTTCGCATTTAAAGTATAAATAAATTCAAACCCACTTAGCAATTTATTATTTAACTCCGGGAGGTAAATAATTTCGGGCTTTTTACCCGACATATCTACTACACCTAAATTTTTTTCATGAATGAACCAGATGTTCCCTTCTGTATCATCACTCAAATAGCGGAGACTTTGAGAGCCCAGTATTTTTTGATAATACCCCGAGGGTTCAAATATGTTTTTTGCCTGGTTGTATATATAAATGCCCTTTTCTGTAGCCACCACCACTTCGTTTTTAATTTTATACACGTGGTTATTCAAAGTGGAAGGCAGGCCGTTTTTACTTGTATAAAGTTGTGTTGTATAACGGCCATCCTTTTCCGCCATTAGCTTATAAACACCATGGTATGGATGAGATACCCAAATATTGTCATATTTATCCATGGCAACAAACCTTGATGATTCGTTGAAAGCAGGCATATTTTCAGCAACAGAAAATACGTTGTTGGTATAATTTAAAAAGGTAAGTCCCCTATAATTACCCGCCACAATTTTGGCTGAGGGATATACCGAAGACATAGGTGTAAAATTCCAAAAACCGGGGATTGCTGATATTTCCTGAGCCGTATTTTCATTTACATTAAATGCGCCTTCATGATGCCCCATCAGCAATTTTCCATTAATTTCAGAAAGCCCCCATACCTGCCCCGAAGAATTGGCAACGGGTGAAAAATGTCCCTTACTGAAACTTAAATCTTCAGTTTGCTGAAGTGGTACACTAAAAAGACCGGCGGATGTACCGGTATACAAGTAATTTTTGTGAACAATTGCTGCATATCCTGAGCCTTCCTGCGACAAAGGTGTAATACGCTTAATGGCGCTATTGTAGGCAATAAAATCAATTCCATTATTAAGCCCAAGCCATAAATTACGCTGCTTATCCAGGAAAATGCTAAGAACATTGTTATCCTGCAGCCCCTCTGTTTTAGAAAAGCTTTGAATAAGCTGCCCTTTTAAATCTGTTATATAAATACCCCCATTATTAGTAGCAAGGGCAATCCATTCCGGGGTGATGGAGATGGCTGAATAAATTCTTTCCTTTTCAAAAATTGCAGTGGCGGCAGAATTAATTTTGGAAAAGACATTGTCAGCAAATATAAAAAGTCCGTTTTTAAGCGTGGTGATAATAATACCCTCCTTTTGAACAGGAAGCATGGCTGTTATAGGATCATTTTCAGGTAATTTATTTACTGTTGACAATTGAGCCCATACGTTATTCTCATAGGTAAGTAAGCCATCCTTTTTGTCTTGGGAATATACATGTCCGTTGCAAACACCCATAAACAGCCACTCATTTGGCGCATTATACACTGAAACAGCTTCATGGGTAAACTTAAAAATTTTGCTGGATGTTCGAAAGAAAATATCATTCTTAACAGATACAATATCCCATACATCTCCAAACGATCTGTCTCTTTCCGGTATCAACCTGGTAAGCGAATTATATTCTAATTTTCCGTTTATGGCCGGAGCGTAATAACCAAGTTCATCCTGTCCGCCTACATATATTCTGTTATCAACCCCTATTTCAATAGATCTGGCAATGGTTTTATTGGGCAAAGGATATAAATTCCAATATTTTCCATCGAAACTTAATAGTCCCTCGTTATTCGCAATATAAATAATACCGTTCAGGTCCTGTTTAATATCCCAGTTTTGTAAGCCGGCATTGTAATTTCCTCTGTAATGGTTTATCACGTCTGGAAGTCCAATCGTATTTTGGCAATAACCAATTACAGGAAAAAGTATAAAAAATAAAAAAGTGCTCCTCATCAAACAGATTTATTGTTCATAAAAATAGGAATATTTACAATGATGTAGTAATGATGTAGTGCTTATAGCTGTAAATCAAGGTTTTTTGGCTGTTGCTGTAGTATTGAAGTAGCCCTTTATTTCCTGTATAATGTGGTAACAAATATTTTTACACAACGTTACTGATATTTCCGAAAACGATTGCATTATTCGATTAAATAGATTTTCTGTTGTATTTGGCCAGCTAGTTTTAGACTTATAGATAACGATTCTTGCCCCCCCTGTATTGCTATTCACCATTTCTAAAACTTAAAAAATGAAAAAAAATTTCCTCTTGTTTCTTATCATTGTGCTGGCTGTTTTCAATGCATCAGCACAAAGCATTTTTGCGGATGATTATGCCCCCGGGGTTTCCTTTGCACCGTTTGGCGGTTCGGTAAATACGTTATCTATCGATCCATCCACCAAACATTCAGGTACTGCTTCTCTTAAAATACCAGTAACGTCCGGGTATACAGGCGGAGCGCTGGTAGCAAGTACTGGTCAGAACTTGTCTGCTTTTAATGCAGTTACATTTTGGGCAAAAAATGACAATGCTGCCTTTAAGCTGGATGCAGTTGGCTTTGGTGATAATGCAGCAACAAAGGTTTATGCCTGTGAGCGCAATGGTGTAACCCTGAGTACAACATGGACAAAATATTATATCCCAATCCCAAGGTCGTCCATACTTACTGCAGAAACAGGATTGTTTTTCTTTGCTGAAGGGTCTGGCGAAGGTTCATATAATATATGGTTAGATGATATCCAGTTTGAGAGCGTAGGAGGTGGAATAATAGGAACACCAACTGCCACTTTTACTACAGAGACACAATCAAAGGAAGTGGGGCAGACTTTTGGAGCCAACGGGCCACGGTCTACATATCCTGTAAACGGCGTTGATCAGGACATGCAAACTGCAAAACCTTATTTTACCTGGACCAGTTCAAATACAACTGTTGCTACTTTTGATGCATTAGGTATTGGTACTGCTTTAGCTGTAGGAACCACCAATGTTACAGCCAAGTTGGGTTTAGTAAATGCAACCGGTGTATTAACTGTAAATGTTACTCCACAGGCAAACCCAACAACCCCTGCCCCAACGCCTACCCGGCTTGCGGCAGATGTAAAATCTTTATTTAGCAATGCCTATACAAACATTGCTGTAGAAACATGGTCAACGGGATGGAGTAGTAGCAACCACTCTTACACTGAATTGCAAATTGCAGGAAATGACACGAAGAAATACGAACTATACCATTTTGCAGGTGTTGAATTTATTGGCGCTCCTGTAGATGCCACTGTTTATGGCTTTATGCATATAGATATATTATGTCCGGCAGCAGGAAAATCGCTTCAAATAAGATTGGTTGATTTTAATGCCCCTAATTCAGAAGCAACTGTTACAAAAGCTACTACACAAAATGTATGGGTTAGTTATGATATTCCTATTACCGACTTTGCTTCGCTTAACAACAAATCAAAAATATCTCAAATTCTTTTCCTGGTAGCCCCCGGGCAAACAGGTACATTCTTTATTGATAATGTATACTTCTACAAAGCTGCAAGCGGCGGTGGAACAGGGCTTACAGTTGCTGCACCCACTCCACCGGTAAGGCTTCCGGCAGATGTAATCTCTATTTTTAGTGGAGCTTACACTGATTTAGCAAGTACTGATTTTAACCCTCCATGGGGTCAATCAACTGTAGTTTCGGATACTACTATTGCAGGTAATCTTACTAAAAAATATGCAAATTTCAATTACCAGG
>JANPNY010000436.1:0-1782 GCA_031427745.1 Chitinophagaceae bacterium
GTCTATATCACCTTTTAAAGCCTTGTGCATACCCGGCTTGTCTACGCCCTCCCCTTTTAATTTTTGTAAGGCGGGATAGAGTATCTGCTTAACAAGGGTAGTTTTTCCGCTGCCACTAACACCGCTCACCACACACAAAACATTCAATGGAAATTCTACTGTAATATTTTGCAGGTTATTTTGCCTCGCTCCTTCAATGGTAATACTGCGGTTCCATTTACGCAATTGCTTGGGCACTTCTATTTCCATCGCACCACTTAAATATTTACCCGTAAGGCTTTTTTCATTTTTTATCAGTGCATCGTAATTTCCTTCTGCAACTACTTCCCCTCCAAGATGACTGGCGAGCGGGCCCATGTCAATGATGTAATCCGCTTCTCTCATTATCATTTCATCATGCTCCACTATTACAACTGTATTTCCAAGATCTCTCAGCTCTTTTAATACAGCGATTAATCGTTTTGTATCCCTGCTATGGAGGCCGATAGAAGGCTCGTCTAAAATGTATAAAGAGTTGGTAAGATTACTGCCCAGGCTACGGGTAAGTTGTATGCGCTGGCTTTCGCCGCCACTCAATGAATTGGCGAGACGGTTAAGTGTTAAATATCCCAAACCCACATCCATCAAGGTTTTTAGGCGGTGATGAATTTCTATTAATATCCTTTTAGCAACCTGCTTATCGTAGTCGCTTAGTTCAAGCTGATAAAACCATTGCTGTAAATCTCTTACAGGCATGGCGCAGAGTTCACCAATATGCCTGCTACCAACTTTTACATACAGGGCTTCTTTACAAAGGCGGTAACCTTTACATTCATGACAAATAGTGCGGCCACGATAGCGGCTGAGCATAACCCTGTATTGTACTTTATATAAATTCTGTTCTACCTCTCTAAAAAAATCATTGATACCTTCTGCATATTGATTGCCTTCCCAAAGTGTTGTGTACTGATCTGCTGTTAAATCAATGATTGGCTTGTGAATGGGAAAATTGAAATTTTTTGCAGCCCTTATAAAGGCCTCTTTCCAAAGGCCCATTTTTTCACCCTTCCAGGGAGCAACGGCGCCTTCAAACAAACTCAGTTGCTTATTGGGTATCACTAAGTCCGGATCTATACCTAACACCTGCGAAAAGCCTTCGCATACCGGGCAAGCTCCATAGGGGTTATTGAAAGAAAATAAATTAGGCACCGGCTCTTCAAACTGAATTCCATCCAGCTGAAACTTATTGCTGAAATGCAAAATTTCTTTTCCGTTAATTTCAATCATCATCACCCCTTCGCCTTCGTAAAACGCTGTGCCAACAGAATCGGATATGCGATGAAGATCATCTTCATCAAACTCTTTTGTAACCAGGCGGTCTACCAGAATGGAGGTGGATGGATCTAATTCAATGAAGGGCATTTCCAGCAAATCTTCAATCCGCTGAGGTTCTAAAGCTCCTCCATCTGCGGGGTTGGGGGCGGCAACTCTTGTAAAACCTTTTTGTAATAAAATATTCAGCTCTTCCTTTACTTCTCTTTTTCGATGTTGCTTAAAGGGAACTATTATCAATACTTTACTGCCATTGGGCAAATGAGTAATGGCTTTTATTACATCTGCCACATCATCTTTTTTTACCTCCCTGCCACTAATGGGAGAAATGGTTTTTCCTGCTCTTGCAAACAATAGTCGCAGGTAATCATAAATCTCTGTCATACTGCCCACGGTGCTACGTGGTGTACGGGTAATTACCTTTTGTTCGATAGCAATGGCAGGGCACAATCCTTTTATATAATCCACATC